>JACZXN010000080.1 GCA_022571575.1 Chloroflexota bacterium
GGGCGAACATCCAACCGTGGTAACAGCAGCGGAGGCCGTCCTCGTCGGGGATGCCGTATTTCATCAGCGTCAACCGGTGGGGACAGCGCTCGCCGATGAGACCCAGATCACCCTTCTTGGTGATGAAGAGGACCAGGTCCTCTCCCAGCACCCGGATGGGCATCACGTCTTCCTCTTTCAATTGGGCCAGGGGCCGTATGGGGATCCAATAGCGGCGCATCAGCTCGCCCATCGGCGTCCCTGGACCCACTCTGGTGAGTCTCTCGTTGGCTTCGGCGGTCAGCATGTCGACCCTCCTTAGTTACCCTATGTGGAATGACGTTTAGGGAGGTTGATCCCGGCAAGTCACACGCCAGACAGTATATCTCAGATTCCCCAGGCTGGTCCTAGCGGGCGGTAAAGGCCGTTTCTTTGCCGTTAACGGACACCGTGTAGGTCTGACCTTCCACGAAATCGGAACCGAGCGGAATGTCGATGTTCCATGACGGCAGGGCGCCGGTGCAATCTCCACCGTAATCCTCTGTGACTTCCATGTGGGTAACGGTTACTTCGATGCGCCCGGCCGGCCGCCGGTTGACCGTGACATCGTTAAACCTGGAACAGGGTTTGCCTTTGGGCAGACGGTAGTTTACGGTCAGCATGAATCCGATGACGGTCTCGGTTACCTCGACCTCGTTGATGGGAGACTCTCTTTCGACCATGCCGTCAGCGTTTTCGGCGATAAATATGTGGGTGAATACGCCGTTGATCTCAACGGAATAAGGCCCGCCGGCAACCAGTCCACTCCCCAACACGACCTCGCCCTCATGATAGCCGTAGACCATGGTACAGGCGACGGGCTCGTTGGGGCCTGGCATCAGGTTGGTCACTTCAACCACGAAACGGTTATAGTCCCGCTCAACCTTGTATCCGTTGAACTGGGCGCAGCCGCTGGGCAGACCGGAAGTTATCTTTAGGACGTAGTCTCCGCCGGCGGTTTCCGGTGGCGCTATGGCTGAATCTTCGATGGGCGCGCGGGTCTCGACCATTCCCGGTGGGGAGCCCTTCACCGGACTTTCGGTGGGCGGCGGCTGGGTGGGAAGGGGCGAAGTTGAGCTGCCTCCGCAGGCAACCGCCGCCAGAAGCGTCACCACCACCAGAATCATGACTATTCCGGTTCTCTTTTTCATCCCCGTCCTCCGCCCGGTCTTTCTTTATCGGCGTCTTCTTCCACTCTGACGGATTCCTTCGCGAATTTGTTCCAGGGTTTTCCGGTGAACTCCGTTTAGGCGAATTCCCTTTCAATGGCCCGGCCAACTTCTTGAGATATACTACGTTGCCCAACCTAGACCGGTCAGATTCGTTTGCCCGGCGGCGATCCCGGAGGTGCCTCGATGGCCAGCCCCAGGCAGCCCCTAGTCGATCCATTGGACGCCTTCTGCAAGGACACCGAGGCCTATCTGGCCGGTCAGCCGGGGGGCGCCCTTTCCGGGCTGACCTTCGCCGCCAAGGACATCTTCGACGTGGCTGGGCACGTGACCGGAGGCGGCAACCCGGACTGGAAGGCGACCCACCCGCCGGCCGGGCGCAACGCCTGGGTGGTGGAGACCCTGGTGAGCGCCGGGGCGGCCATGGTGGGCAAGACCCACACCGACGAACTGACCAGGGGCATCCTTGGCGAGAACGCCCACTACGGCACACCCATCAACCCCAAGGCCCAGGGCAGGGTGCCTGGAGGCTCGTCCAGCGGGTCGGCGGCGGCCGTGGCTGGAGGGTTGGTGGATTTCGCCCTGGGGTCGGATACCGGTGGGTCGGTGCGCATCCCCGCCAGTTTCTGCGGCCTCTACGGACTTCGCCCCACCCACGGGCGCATCCCCCTGGAAGGCATCTTGATGCAGGCCCCCAGCTATGACACCATCGGCTGGTTCGCCAGGGACGCGTCAACTTACGCCAGGGTGGCCGAGGCGCTGTTTCAGACCGCCATACCGGATAGCAGCCCCAGCCGCCTGGTAATCGCCCAGGACGCCTTTGAAGAGGCGGACGCGGACGTTTCCGACGTGCTGCTGCCATTGGCTGAGCAGATGGCCGCCCTGGCCGGAAGTTCAACCACGGTAAGGCTGGCGCCCAACGGCCTGGCCGAATGGGCCGCGCAGCAGAACGTGCTCCAGTCCAAGGAAGCCTGGGACTCGGTGAAGGACTGGGTCGACCAGGTGAACCCCAGGTTCAGCTTCTGGGTCAGCCAGCGCTACAACTTCGCCATCGGCCTGACCGATTCCCAGTTGAGCGAAGCGGAGTTGGTCCGGGACCAGCTCAGGGCCAGGATGGACGAGGTGTTCGCCGGCGGCGGGTTCGTTTGCCTGCCCACGGCGGTTGCTCCAGCGCCGCTGCGGGGGCTGCCCACCTCCGCCAAAGTGGATGTCCAGATGCGGTTAAGCCGGCTGACCTGCATCGCAGGCACCACGGGGAGGCCCCAATTAAGCCTGCCACTTGCGGAGGTCAACGGCCTGCCGGTGGGCATCTCCATCATGGGAGAACGGGGGTCGGACGAGGAACTGATCGGTTTCGCCCGGAGGGTTGAAACCGCCTTGGCGAGATGATATGTAGACAACCCGTGGCCGTCCGGCATAATATCTCCCGTGACTAGACCAGCACTCAGGAGTGTAAGATAAATGGCCCATCAGGTTAATGGAGTAGTCGCCGCAGCCAAGGGCGCGCCGGTGAAGTTGGTCCCCATATTGGTGCCCGATCCGGGCCCCGGAGAAGCGTTGATCAGGGTGCAGGCCTGCGGGGTCTGCCACACCGACCTCCATTACCGCGAGGGGGCCATCAACGACGAATTCCCCTTCCTCCTGGGCCACGAGGCGTCGGGAACGGTGGAATCGGTGGGCGATGGGGTGACCAATGTGGCTCCCGGCGATTTCGTGATCATCGCCTGGCGCGCCCCCTGCGGCACCTGCCGTTCCTGCCTGCGAGGCGTTCCCTGGTACTGTTTCTCCAGCCGGAACGCCTCCCAGCCCATGACCCTGGCCGACGGCACGCCCCTTTCGCCGGCCCTGGGCATCGGCGCCTTCGCCGAACTAACCCTGGTGGACGCCGGACAGGCCGTCAAGGTCTCCCCCCAGGCTAGTCCCGAAGCGGCGGGGCTGGTGGGCTGCGGCATCATGGCCGGCTTCGGCGCGGCCATGAACACGGGTAACGTCGGCCGGGGCGACTCGGTGGCGGTCTTCGGCTGCGGCGGGGTCGGCAACGCGGCCATCGCCGGCGCACGGCTGGCCGGCGCCCACACCATCATCGGGGTGGACCTGGACGACCGGAAGCTGACCTGGGCCAAGGAGTTCGGCGCGACCCACACCATCAACGCTTCATCTACGGACCCAGTGGAAGAGATCAGAAAATTGACCGGCGGCAACGGCGTCAACGTGGCCATCGAAGCCGTGGGCAATCCGGTGACCTACGAGCAGGCCTTCTACGCCAGGGACCATGCCGGCACGTTGGTTTTGGTCGGCGTGCCCAGTCCCGACATGAAGATAGAGCTGCCGCTGCTGGAGGTCTTCGGCCGGGGCGGCAGCCTGAAATCGTCCTGGTACGGCGACTGCCTGCCCTCCCGCGATTTCCCGATGCTGATCGACCTCTACCTCCAAGGCCGCCTGGACCTGGACCGGTTCGTCTCCGAAACCATCGGCATCGGCGACGTGGAAGAGGCCTTCCACAAGATGGAACGGGGCGAAGTGCTGCGGTCCGTGGTGGTTTTTTAGGCGCTGGAAACCCTATTTCGTGGCTGTAAGCAGATGGGCTTCCATGGGGAATGCAAGCCCATTTTCCGTCAGGTACTGCGCCATTTCTGAGGCTACGCCGTCCGCCATTAAATCCAACGCCTCATCGGAAAACTGTGTTTGTGTGCGCCGCATTATCGATCCGACCGCGATGGCGCGCGTGAATTCTTCGGCTGACGCAAAGATGGCATCGATGCTAGGCGTTGCCACGACGGCGTCGGGGAAACCCCCGTCGGCGAACATCCGGCCAATTTCGCCGGGATCAGGAAATGCGAAAAGCTCGTCCAGCAATCCAGAGGCGGACGGCCCCACGGTTCGTCCCAGCGCGTGAGCTATCGCCAGATAGCCGGGGCTTTTCTCTATGGACGACCAGACCGTTATCCCGACCCTGCCGCCGGCCTTCAATACGCGATGGACCTCTTTGACCGCTCGGACGCGGTCGGAGAAGAATTGAAACCCCTGCTGACACACAACTAGGTCGAATTCTTGGTCGTTGAAGGGAAGGGACCCGGCATCGCCCTCTCGCCAATCTATTGAAGAATCCATGGCACGGGCTGTGATGATCTGGGCGCCATTAAAATCAAGTCCGAAGACCTTCCCCTCTGGTTGCACCATAGGAGCCGCCATTCGGGCAACGACTCCGGTTCCGCAGGCAAGGTCGAGAATACGCTCACCAGGCTGCGGCGCAACCGATTCCAAAAGGGCTGCCGACCATCGTTCGAATATCGCGGGGACCATGTATCCATTGTAGATTTCGGACGGTGAAGTTGTGGTTTGAATCGGTTGTTGATCCAAGAATATTCCTCCGATATTAGCCAGGGAATGGCGAAATTTCCGTCCTAGGCAAGACCGAACCTAGAGATTTCGGACGTACCTGAGGTCCAGCGGCTCCAAAACAAACCCGGTGGTATCCCAGAAACCGGTGGCCCAGGGGTGGTCCTTCTCCACCACGGCGCCCACGCGCTTGGCCCCCTGTCCCCGGAGCCAGGTTTCCGCCCCCGAGACCAACCGGCGGGCGATCCCCCGGCGTTGGAAATCCGGATGCACCGCCAACCGGTAAACATTGCCCCGCCACCCGTCGAAGGCCGCTATTATCGAACCCGCGATCTTGCCGCCGACCTCGGCGAGTATCACTGAAGCCGCCGCCGAGTTGATGGTAGTCAGCAAGGTTTCGCGGGTGTCTGTGATGCTGGGGGTGGACCCGGCAGCCAGCCATAGCTCCAACACCGCACCGATGTCGTCTTCCGAGCACTGGCGAAGGATAATCTCATCGGCCATCTTCGTTACTCCCGGCCCGTCCCTTCCCTCTGGTTGTGGGAGGGCCATGCCTGTCCTGAACTCGCTAAAGGGATCGGGGCGATACCGCCGCCAACCCGCCGCCTCCACCACTTGGGCACGGCGATGAATAAGCATACAAGATGTGCGGCCGGGATTCCCTGCCTAACCCGCTCCTGCCTCACGATCAGCAAGCCTATTGGGGATTTTTGGCTGGCGCATCAGCGCGTAGAGCACCACCGAGACGACGGCTGCGCCGGCCGATACGACTATCGGGACCGTGTAGCTGGCGTGCTGGTCAAACCACCACCCCGTGGCGAAGGGCACCGACAACAAAGCCCAACTGTAGCTCAGGTTGATGATCCCCCGTAGCGTGGCGTAGTGGCGTCTCCCGAAATAGTCGCCGATGGCCCCCCAATTGACGGGGGTGATGCCCTCGGACATCCCGCCGATCACCGCCGAGACCACCAGTATCGAGACGGCGTCGGATGACAGCAATAAGACCAGCCCCAAGGTATAAAGAACCATCCCGCCACCCAGGACCGCCGGCTTGGATAGCCGGTCGCCGAAGTACCCAATGACCAACTTGGAGGGTACATTCATCCCCAGCCGCAGGGTGAAGATCAGAGCGGCAACGGAGAGATCGAGGTCTTTCCACTGCAGGATGGCGACGTAGTGCAGGTCGATCCCGACCCGAGACACTTGGCGGAACATGGTGCCGGTCAGAAGATACCAGAATGATGAGGTGCCCAATGCCTCCCGGACCCTGAAGTCGCCTCCGGCGTAGTAGTGCCGTAACCTCTGTACCTCGGAGGAACTGGCTTGACCGGTTGCCGCACGCGCTCCTTGGACCGCGTCCCGGTCGGCCCCGTCGGGAAGCAGGCCGATACTTTCGGGCGACTCTTTGAGCAGGGGAATGAGCGGCAGGATGACAACAAGATAGGCCAACCCGCCCATGAATGCAGCGAGCCGCCAATCATAGACGGCAATCACCAGGGTCATGAGCGGTATCAAGATGGTAGAACCCAGGTTTCCGGTGGCCTCACGGATGGACATGGCCCGCACGCGGTAGCGGCTGAACCACATGTTCACCATGGCCGTCGCGGAGTCCTGAAAGGCCATGGTGGCCCCCAGGGAGACAAACGCCAGATAGGCTAGAGCGAAGACCCAGAGGTTGGGGGCGAGGGCGAAGATTATGAACCCAACACCCGCCAATATCGTGCCGATGACCATCATCTTGCGGGCGCCAAACCGGTCAACCAGGTACCCCACGACCGGCCCATTCACCGCTCCTTCGAAGCGGCCCAAGGAGAATATCAGCGACGAAGTGGCCCGGCTAAGGCCCAAACTGGCTCCCACCGGAATCAGGAACAGGGCCGGCCCCTTATCGAAGAAAGCGTTATTCAGGGCCGCCATGAAGCTGATGAGGCCCAGCACCCACCATCCATAGAAGAACCGGCTAGGGAAAAACCGGCCTGGCCTTACCGGTGGCGTTTTGAGTTCGGATTGGTCGGAGTTCTCGGAGTTCATGGTGAATCAGTACGGTCGCTTCCGCAGGCCGGTCCATGCCGGTTCTGAATACCTGCCGGAGTGCAGTATGGCACAGCTGGGGGAGAGACGGACGCCAAATCGACAGGTCCAAAACATCCTGACCCGGCCCATCAGGCGTTTAAAGGCCCCTTCGGCCCCATCTGCTCGTCTTACCCACACTCCGGTGCCTTCCTCCCTTGCGCCATTGTTATCTTTTGAGATAATTGACGGATACGGGCAGCGACAGTTCCCGTGCCGTGACGTCCTGAACCGGCAGAGGTAACTTCGGTGGGAACGGCGCCCAAGCTCGATCAAGGGTCAACAGCCCCGCGGAGGTGATACAGATGCCCTACGACGAGAAACTGGCCGAGCGTGTCCGCGCCGTGTTCCAGTCTGAGCCCGGCTACACCGAAAAGAAGATGTTCGGCGGCATCTGCTTCATGATTGGCCGCAACATGGCCCTTGGCGTCACCGGCAGCGACCTGATGGTCCGGCCCGGCCCGGACGATTTCGAAGACGCCCTGATGCTGTCCCACGCCCGGCCGATGGACTTCACCGGAAGACCGATGAAGGGCTTTGTCTACGTCGGACCGGAAGGCATCGCCACCGACGCGGCGTTGGCCGAGTGGGTGGAGCGCGGCGCATCGTACGCCCGGTC
>JACZXN010000081.1 GCA_022571575.1 Chloroflexota bacterium
GTGACCGTGTCACCCTCCACCAACACAGCGGCGAAGAATCCGGGGCTGCCGGAGCCGTCGATGACTTGGCCGTTGGTGATTAGGAGGTTGATCATGGTTCCCCTCTGAAGAGAGTCAGTGTTCCGCTGCTTCCGAGGCCACCGGGTTGTAGGTCACCCGCACTAAAGGAGCCTGGGATTCATTTTTCCACTGGTGGTGTACGTTGGGCGGCACCAGAATGGCGTCCCCTTGGGATACGGTGTAGTCCTTGCCACCGCAGACGAGGGTGGCCGTGCCTTCCAGAACGTAGACCACATGCTCCCACTGGTGGGTGTGTCCGCCAGTGTCGGCGTGACTCACCGCGCCCGGCGGCATCGGGTCGTTGTGCAGCATCACATAGTTGGGCGCGCCGTCTTTGCTGCTGATCAGCACGTGGCCCGCCGTCCGGTCCAACTCACTTTGATTGCGGATCACCGGCGGCTGACCGGTGCCCTGCCCGCCCTGGTTCCGCGCGCCCCCGCTCTGGGCCGCGATAAGGGGGTTGATCTCGATGCGGTGAATGTTTCCTTGGCCGCCGTTGTTCAGCGTGTAATGGTCGACATTGGGCGGAATGAACATGGCGTCGCCCGCCTTGACCGGGTACTCCTTGCCATCGCAGAACAGGGTGCCGCTACCCTCGATTATATAGACTTCGTGCTCCCATTCGTGGATATGGTGAGCGCTGGTGCCGTCGGGTGGTATCTCCGAATAGGTCATCGTGCAGGTAGGCGGGTTATCGTCCAGACTGATCAGCCGGGCCGCGTTGGTCCCGTCAAAGATATCGCGTACGTTTCTGATTACCGGTTCCATGGCATTGATCTCCACTCTTAAATTTTTGGCGGCCAGACCATTTTACGGCCTTTGGAAATGACCCTTGATCAAGGGTCCGGTTAGCCTGATACTTTCGCCTTCGATGACGCCAGCGCCTTATCCTCCGGGACCGGGAGTCCGGGGATGTTTCCGTCGCGCCGATGCCCTTGCTCCCGCCAATGACTTGGCCGTTGGTATTGACCCGTCAAACATCGAAAATGATGTGCTGTCCATTGGCCCTCAGCAGGGTCATCAACATGTTCTACGGGTGTTCCAATACTTCGATTTCTTCCATGGGGAAATCCTTGGTGTTGGCCGTAATCAGGATCGCGCCTTCGGCGATTGCGGTTGCGGCCAATAGGGTGTCGGTGGTAGAGAGGCTCGTTCCCCTGCGGGCGAATTCATATCTGTACCGGCCGGCCTCTTTGGCAATTTCCCGTGACACATCGTGGTAGTCCATGGCGTCAATCAGGCGGTTTGCGCCAGACCGTTCCTCCTCGCTTAGCCCAGCATAAAGCTCGGCGACGGTGATGGAGCACACCCCAAGAATGTGACCTTGGTTTGCCAGAGTGTTCATCAACTCGATTATCCCCCGGCGGCCACGGAAATAATCGATCAGCGCAGTGGCGTCCAGGAGATAGTCAGCCACGCCGGTATCTGTCGATCCGCTCGTCGCTCTGCCGCCTAGATTCCCTCACCCACGCTGCTACGTGCTCCGGGGTATCCCACTCCGGATGGTCTTCAGCCGAAAGAATCCCTGCCGTTGCTTCAAGTGCGGCAAGGAGGGTATCCTTCCTCAACTTCTCCCGGATCGCCTCTTCGATGAACTGGCTTCGTTTACCCTTGCCCGCCAGGGCATCCACCGATTTTACGAGGTCCTCGGGCAAGATCACATGAGTTCGCACTTTCGGGAGCCTCCACACAAACTAGTCACATCAATTATACACATCTATCATGTGCGTACTGTATGTGACTTTAGCTCCTTCATTGGCGATCCAAAGGGTTTCTCCGACGCGCCTGTCTTGGCATTTACTACCTCTGGCCCATAGCCTTCAACACCGCCAGCTGCTTGGCGGTGGTAACCGGCAAACCCGTGATGCGGACGCCGTTGGCCCGCAGCCGTATGGGACGTACCCGGCAATATGGTCAGGTGCTCTAGTTTAGCGAGGGAACCACCGACTCAGTGAACTTTTCCAGTTGTTCCATCTGATTGGGCGAGGCGAACCGGACGATGAAGTAGTCGGCGCCGGCATCTTTGTACCGCAGGATCGCGTCGATACACTTTTGGGCCGGGCCGAAGACACAGAGTAGCTGCTTGCTGATCACTTCGTACGGCGTGCTGTAGTAAGCCCGCATGAATCGATCGCCCTCCGACAGAGCCTCGGCCTCTTCATTGAGATTGACCGAGATGTAGAGGCAACGCGGGATGCCCCGTACATCCCGGTCCAACTCCGCGGCCTTGTCTTCGATCTTACCCCAGCACCGGGTGAACAACTCCGTCGAAGGGACATTGGTGATCCACCCATCCCCCTGGGCCGCCACTCTCGCAAGGCCCCGTTGCACCCAATTGCTGGAGATCCAGATGGGCACCTGTTGTTGGACCGGTTTCGGCTCCAGATTCACGCCATCGAAAGGATAAAAGCCGGTTGGATTGGAAGCGTCGTCCAGAGACCATAACTTCCGGAGAATATCGATGCTTTCCTCCATCCGGGCGGCTCGTTCCGCGATTGGAACACCCACGATGGCATGTTCATCGACAAACATCTGGTTGTTGCTTCTCCCCGCTCCCACGCCCAGGACGACGCGGCCGTCCGAGATGTTGTCGATGGTGGCGATGGCGTGGGCGAGGTGAACCGGGTGCCGTAGAGCGTTGAGCATGACCGCGGTCCCAATCTTGACCCGGTGGGTGCGCGCGGCAAGGGCGGCCATGACCGCTAGCGGCTCCAAGCGGGGCTTGGAGGTGATGCTGTCGCCAACCCAAACGGAGTCGTACCCGATCCGCTCCGCGGTCTCCGCCATCTGCCAGTTCAATTCGACCCGCGGCCTGCCGCCTCTCGCGTATACCAAGACTCCTCTGGTGGGTAGCAATACACCCATGTTGTTCAGGGCTTGCATCGTCGTCTCCCTTGGGTCGAATCGGGTGTGGGCGCGGCGGGCAGTTTGAGATACAGCTCGGCGGCAATGGCGGAGTCAGCCTGCCGCCTTAGTCTTCAGCGCCGCCAAAACCTTGGCTGCGGTAACCGGCAGATCCGTGATGCGGACGCCCACGGCGTCGTAGACCGCGTTGGCGATGGCCCCGGCCACGGGGATATTGCTGCTTTCGCCGATGCCCTTGCTCTCGTAGGGCGCGGGGCCGTCGTCACCCTGGATGAGGACCGTCTCCAGCACCGGGACGTCGGCGGAGGTGGGGATCTTGTAGTCCCCGAAGCTCAGGGTGGAGATCTGGCCGTCCTCCAGTTCCAGTTCCTCCATCAGGGCGTAGCCCAGGCCCTGGATCAGCCCGCCCTCCACCTGGCCCTGGTGGTTGAGCGGATTCAAGATGGTCCCGATGTCATGGACGGTGATGATCTTGTTGACCGTGACCTCGCCGGTCTCCGGGTCGACCGTGACTTCCGCCGCCTGGGTGCAGAACGAAGTGAGCTCCGGGGTCTCGGAGGTGACGCTGGTCTCGCCGGTCAGCGCATCGCCGCCGGTCCGGCTGATCACCTCGGCGATGCTCAGGCTCCGTCCCAACGCCACCAGGCGTCCGTTTTCAAGGGACACCGCCCCTTCCGGGGCGTCCAACAACGGCGACGCCGCCTCGATCAGCCGGCCCCGCAGCGCCTGGGCCGCGCCCACCACCGCCTGTCCGGCGGTGTAGGTGACCCGGCTGCCGCCGGAGCCGGAGGTGTAGGGCATGTTGGCGGTGTCTTCCAAGATGATCTGGACCTCCTCCACGTCCACGGTCAGTTCTTCGGCCACCATCTGCCGCAACACGGTGTGAGAGCCGGTGCCCGTATCCCAGAAAGCCATGTGCAGTTGCGGGCGGCCCTCGCCGCTGAGGCTGATCTTGGCCGCGAACTGACCCGCGCCCTGCACCAGATCGGTCATGGCCATCCCCCAGCCGGTGTTGGCGGGCTTGGCAGGGTTCTCGTGGTCGATACCGGCCGCCTCGGCCGCGGCCACCAGCGTCTCTGACGCCTTTATCTTCTGCCAGCGGCGTCCCACCGGGGAGGCGTCGCCCTCGCGCATGACATTCTTCAACCGGAACTGGTAGGCGTCCAGGCCCAACTCCTGGGCGATCATGTCCATGTGGGATTCCACGGCGAAGACCACCTGGGGCTTGGCGGGACTGCGCATGTGGCCCCGGGGCACGTTGTTGGTGTAGACGGTATAGCTGTCGATCCTGGCGTGGGGAATGTTGTAGACGCCGCAGAGATGGTCGGCGCCCCGCAGGTAGACGGTGGGCTTGAAGGCGCCGTAGGCCCCGCTGTCGAACACCGCCCTGGCCTGGCGGGCCCTGATGGTCCCGTCCCGCATCACGCCGGTCTTGATGGTCATCACCGCCGGGTGGCGCGGGTTGCCGGCCATCAGTTCCTGGATGTAGTCCATGACCATCTTGACCGGCCGGCCCGACTGCTTGGACAGGTAGTAGCAGAGGGGAACGTCCATGAACGACCCCTTGCCTCCGAAATCGCCGCCGATGGTGCTGGGGTAGAGCACGATGCTCTCGGCGGGGACGCTCCAAACGGCCGCCAGTTGGTCCCGCAGCATATAGGGGTCTTTGTTGTTGACCCAGATCCGCACCTGGCCCGGTCCTTCCCCTGAAGGTTCGGCTGAAGGTTCGGTGCTGACCAAACAGGCATGGGGCTCGATGTACGCCTGGTGCATCAACTGGGCGGTGAAGCTGTGTTCGAAGACCAGGTCCGATTCCCGGAACCCCTGTTCGATATCCCCCTTCTCCCAGGTGATGTGGGCAAAGGCGTTGTTGATCCCGGAAGGCGGCTGGGGCAGACCCTGGTAGGACTCCATGTTGGGGTGGAGGGCCGGGGCGCCGGGTCCCATGGCCTCTTCCGCGTCGAAGACCGGAGTCAGTTCTTCGTATTCAACGTCGATGAGGAGCAGGGCCTCGTCGGCGGTGTCCGGGTCGTCGGCGGCCACCGCGGCCACCTTCTCGCCAACGAAACGGACCACGCCCTGGGCCAGCACCGGCATGTCCACCAGGCGGCGGCCGATCATGGTCTCGGGCAGGTCCCGGCCCGTGACCACGGCGTGGACGCCCGGCAGGGCCTCGGCCCGGGAGGTATCGATCTGGACGATCCGGGCGTGGGGGAAGGGGCTGCGGAGCACCTTGCCCCAGAGCATGCCGGGCAGGGAGATATCGGCGGCGTAGACCGCCTTGCCCGAGACCTTGTCCGGACCTTCTCCCCTGGTGATGGACTGCCCGATGGCGGAACGGGTGGCGGCCATATTCTTCTCCAACATTCCGGCGGCGTTTCGGCGATGGTTCGGGCTGGCAATGGACTTATTGGCGGGAATTATAAATGATACACAGGCCGCCCCCCGTTTAGCGCAGCACCACGCCCGTCCCCCGGGGCAGGTCCCAGGCCTCGTCTTGGAGGCCACGAAGATAGTCTATCTGACCGTGGTGGTTGTTCTTGTGGGTGATCAGGTGGCGGAGAGAGCCGCCCACCGTGAGCTCGGGGCGGGCCGCATCGGGAGCCTGGTCCAAGTCTTCCGGTGTCAATCCCGCAACGTAGCGGACGGTCCGCTTCTGCACCGCTTCGGCATAGCCCAACAGCACCTCCAACGAGGGTATGGCCAACGCCCGCAGGCCCATTCGGTCGCCGGGGTCGGGAGCGGTGGCCGGCTGGCCGAATCTCTCGTGCCAGCCATCGGCGGCCCAAACGTCCTCACCCAGTTTGCCGGTCTCGGTTACGCGGGCGTCCTCGTGGCGGTTGAGGTGCCACAGGATGAACCCGATGTTGTTGGCCGTGGGCGCCGGACGCCAGAGCAACTCCTCCGGACTCAGGCCATCGCAGGTGGCCAGCAACCTCAGATGCACCTGGGCCAGACAGTCTGAAATAAAGGCGACGGTATCCATCGGTCTCCCCTATGAAAAGCGGTATGATCGTTCTGTGTTCTTACAGAAGGGATGAGGGGATTATGCCACACGAAACAGCCGGAATCCCGCTCAAAGCCAGTTTAAAGCGGCTTGCTGTAAAAGTGCGGCTCCCCCAGCATATGGACAGGCCCGGCCCGGTTAAATGACCCGGCCGGGCATATCAACCAAATGCAAACCGGTCCCACACCGAATCTTGGACCTCTAGAGTTAGAATGGTAAACATGAACAAAAAAATGCTCTTCCCGGCCTTGCTCGGATTCATCCTTCTCACGTTGATCGCCTGCGGCGGCAACGACACCGCCGAAGCAACTTCAGAACCGGCGGCGGTGCCGCCCACCGCCGTTCCGGCCGCCCCAACCACGGCCCCCATTCCTACTCAGGCGCCGACCCAGGCCCCAACCCAGGTCCCGACCCTGGCTCCGACCGACACGCCACCGGCCGAGCCCACACGGGTGGCGACGGAAGGCGAGCTGTTCCTGCAATTGGTCCAGCCCACCGAGACTGAGGTGTTCACCGATTCCGATACATTGTTGGTTTCCGGGCGGACCCGGGTGGATGCCGTGGTGACAATTAACGACACCATCGTGGAGCCCAACATCGACGGCGAATTTTCCCTGGACGTGCCGTTGGAAGAGGGCCCAAATATTATCGAGGTGGTGGTCAGCGTGGCCAGCGGGGAGCAAATGGACCTGGTCTTGGTCGCCATCTATTTACCCTGATCAAAAACCGGATCAAAAACCGGATCAAAAACCGGCCATCAGCAGACAACGTCGGAACTAGATTCCCAAAGGACAGGTCCCCCAGTGTCAGATTTATATCAAGCTCTCTCCATAAAAAGAAACCGGTTCTCCCGGTCAAGTCTCGTCCTGCTCGCCGTCCTCTTCGGCTTGGCGCTGCTGTTCGTTTCTTACGGCACGGCTTCGGCCCAAGAAACCGTTTCCATCGGACGGGGGTTCACCGGCATCGTCACGTCGGTTAACGAAACTGATGGAGTATTGAACGTCGAGTCCAAACGAGCGGTCTTTGATCTCCGCGTGACCGAGACCACCGTGATCAGCACCCCCCCTGACAAAGACGTGGGCCTGGGAGGCCTGCCAATGGAGATGGGGTTCAGGATCGCCGGGCTGGTGGACAAAAGGATAACCGACGACGACGGCAGCGTGACACCGGAAATTCTGACCGCCCAGAGGATCATCGTTATCCCTGGAAAGGCAACGCGCAGTCACCGGCAGACCATCGCCGTCGATACCCACGGCGTTACGCACACCACCCTCGA
>JACZXN010000082.1 GCA_022571575.1 Chloroflexota bacterium
CTGCCCTTGTCCGAGTCGAAACTATAGTCGGTTCCGCTGGTGCCCTGCTCGTTGGAGGAATAGACGATGTCCTTGCGCGGATGGAAACAGATATGGCGGGGGCCCTCCGGCTCCCGGGGGTTGGTCCGGGTCGGAGACAGGGGCGTGAGACTTCCCGTTTCGGCGTTGAACCGGAACTGGAAGATCGCATTGGCGCCCGTCATGGCGCCCTCCGCGATGTGGGGGACGTAGGCGAACCGGTTGGCGGGGTCGGTCTGGATGTAGTGGGCCCCGATCTCGGTCTCCCGCCAGACCACGGGCGGGTCGGCCAGCGCGCCGTCTTCGCCGATGCTGTGGACCGCGGCGGTCTTCTGATAGTAGTAGGCCGACAACAGGAACCTGCCGGTCTTGTCGGTGGAGATGTGCACCGGGTCGCCCTTGAGGGGGATCGACCCGATATGTGAAAGGCCGCCGTTCTTGCGGTCAATCTTGAAACTGGACAGCCCGTAGTCGTCGGCCTTGCGGCGCCCCGCGAAAAGATACTTTCGGTCCGGGTCCACCGCGATGGGAGCGGGACGGCCCTTGAGTTCCGCGTCGCCCTGATGTTTCAACTTGCCGGTCTTCGGGGTCATGGTGAAGATGGCAATTCGGTCTTCTTCTTGGATGGAAACGTACATGTAGTTAGCCAATGCCTTGCCTCCGCCGGAGTTATGTCACCGGGAATGATATTACCACTCAAACAGCACAAGGGGATGTGCCGCGCCGGGCCAATTTCCAAAATGGAAGCGTCCGGAGGCCCACGGGGCCTGCCAGGATGCCGGGCTAACTGCTATACTGGGTTCATCAAATACCATGCGGCATCGCCGCGAGACTAGATTAACCGTGACCATGGGACTGAGAGTGTGACTTGGCTCGGCTCGGTAAAGCAGTCAAGGAGTAAACCCTCTCGATGAGTTCCCAGAGTTCCCAGACTTTCCAGCAGTTCTCCCTTCACCCTCAGGTCTTGGCGGGGGTCGAATCCGTGGGCTTCACCAAGCCCACCCCCATCCAGCAACAGGCCATCCCCGTCGCCATGCAGGGCCGGGACCTCTTGGGATTGGCCCAGACCGGCACCGGCAAGACCGCCGCCTTCGCGCTCCCCATCCTCCATCGCCTGGCCAGCGCGCCCTCCACCAAACGGGGCATCCGATGCCTGGTCATCGCGCCGACCCGCGAACTGGCCGAGCAGATCCATCAGCACTTCGTCGACCTGGGGAAACACCTACAGATAAAGAGCGTCGCGATCTACGGCGGCGTTTCCAAGGGCCCGCAACTGGCCGCACTGCGGCGTGGGGCCCAGGTGGTTATCGCCTGTCCCGGCCGATTGTTGGACCACGTCGACCAGAAAGACATCGACCTCTCGGGCGTCGAGGTGTTGGTCTTGGACGAAGCCGACACCATGTGCGACATGGGGTTTTTGCCCGACGTGCGCCGCATCTTGGACCACATCCCGGCCAAACGGCAAACCCTTTTCTTCTCGGCCACCATGCCCAATGAGATTCGGACCCTGGCGGTGAAGATCCTGAAGGACCCGGAGTTGATCCAGATCGGGGCCATCGCCCCGGCCAAGACCGTGTCCCACGCCCTTTACCCGGTGCCGGACAAGCTCAAAAAGAACCTGCTGCTGGCCCTATTGGAGCAGACCCCAACGGGCCGGGCCCTGGTCTTCACCCGCACCAAACACCGGGCGCGGACTCTTGCTCTAGACCTGGCCAAGAGCTCGTTCCGGGTGGCCGCCCTCCAGGGAAACATGTCTCAAAATGCCCGCCAACGGGCCATGGACGGCTTCCGCGCCGGCAAGTTCGATATCATGGTGGCCACTGACATCGCCGCCCACGGCATCGACGTCCCCGAGATCTCCCACGTGATCAATTTCGATTTCCCCAACACCGCCGATACCTACACCCACCGGATCGGCCGCACCGGCAGGGCCGACCAGACCGGCGAGGCGTTCAGCCTTGCCGGCGCCGAGGACGGCGCAATGATTCGCGAGGTCGAGAAAGAGATGGGCGTGCGGATCGAGCGGCGGCGTCTGCCTGGCTTCGACTACGGAGATTTCATACCAGAGGAGCAGTTCCGCGAAAAACAGACCGAAGAACGGCGAGGACTACGCCGCGCCACCGGGCCGGGCAATGGCGGCCGGAGCCGGCCCGCCAATGGGACTCGCGATGGCCAGGATAGGCCGCGGGGAAACGGCGCTTCCGATAATGGGAGACGCTCCGGGCAAACGGCGGGCAGGGCCTCCGGGGCCACCCCGTCCAACGGAAGACGTTCCGAGCAGCCAGCGGGCAGGGCCTCCGGAGCCAACTCGCCCAACGGAAGACGCTCCGAGCAGCCGGCGGGCAGGGCCTCCGGAACCAACTCGCCCAACGGAAGACCCTCCGGGCAGCCGGCGGGCAGGGCCTCCGGGGCCAACTCGCCCAACGGGAGACGCTCCGGGCAGTCGGCGGGCGGGGCCTCCGGGGCCAACTCGCCCAACGGGAGACGCTCCGGGCAGTCGGCGGGCGGGGCCTCCGGGGCCATATTTATCGGGAAACGCTCCGAGCGATTCACCAGTGGAACATCGGGGGCCGATTCGTCCGACCGGCGGACCCGGTCCCAAAAGCAGCGCGGCACATTCTCGCTTCTGGGTTCGATACGGACCGGTAAGCCACGGGGAAAGCCCCCAGCCCGGCGGCGCTAAGCAACCCGTCTCAAACCCGGCGGCGCGACCTTCTTCGGCCTCGGGTGGCAAGCTGCACCTTCACGCAGACCCATACTTGAAACAGGTACAGCGGCAACCCTTCGATGATCCCGCCGGTGGCCGTGGCTGCGCAGAGTTTGGAGAGCTACATGGCCCCCGGTTGCTCAGAGCCCGTAGTCAGGATCTGAGTGTGATTATAACCAGCCGCCGGCCCGGGTTAACCGGGTAAAACAAAACCCTTGGTTGCCAGCCAGCTTTCCAAGATGAAAGAAGCGCCCCGATGAATCGGGGCGCTTCTTTCACGCTGGCACGTCGCGGCGGCCGCGGCTATACGCCGCCAAATACGTCGTAAAACACCCCGACCAGCACTCCGAACATCAGGTGCAACATCAAGAAGCCCACCACCGTCCCCATGGGATATCCCATGGCGAAGGCGCCGGGGGCCTGGATAGTCCCGGCCTTGATCCCACGGTGCATCATGGGCATCATGCCCATACCCATGCCTGCAATGACCCAGTGGACCGCCCCGAAAGCCAGACCCCAAAGGGCCAGATTGGAGTCCAGGTCGAACGCCTGGTAGAGCCCCACGTGGGCCAGTGCGAAAGCAACGCTCATCATGGCGTGCATCATCGCCCCGGACATGTAGACCATCATCCGTTCCCCGAACATCATGCTGCCGAGCAGGTAAAACAGGTTCATCTTCATCTGCCCAGGCATCATGAAGATACCCATGTAGAGTAGGGCGGTCATTGCCATTCCGCCGACCAGCCCGGCCCAGATCGTTGCAGGAAAGTCCATGCCCCCCTCCGGTTCGTGACGTCTTCCGTCTTATCACTTGGTTAGACGCCAGCCCCTTCCAGAGGTCGCACGCGTCCAAACACCCAGCTTGAGAACGGAGGGACAGCATCCAGATAAGCGCCGGCAAAGATACCGGAAGAACAAAAATGAACGAAAACCCTGGCCTATCCAAGGTCCACGCCAATGGTTAGTATCGGACGGTGGGTCTTAACATGGGCGAGGAGGCACGAAAGATGCAGTTGCGGGTCTACACCGGAGCGGACGGGCAGTCTCACTTCGATGAGTTGGCACTGCCGGACCAAGAAATCTTCCAGTACGCCCTGAAATCTGGAGAAACCCTGGATTTCAGGCGTGAGAACATGAAGGGTTGGCACAATCCGCCGCGGCGTCAGTACGTGATCCATCTGGAGGGCGCCGCCGAGATCGAGATCAGCGACGGCACGAAAAAGATCATGCGGCCAGGCGACATGGTCTTGATGGAGGATATGACCGGGCCCGGACACACCACGACACCCATTGAGCGTCCCTGGATGATCGCCACGGTCGCGCTTGCCGACCAGACGCCCGGAGGGGCCCGTTAGGGTTATTTATTCTTGGGGAAAAGGGGCAGCAGTTCTTCACCCAGGATTTCTAGCTGCTCCATGGTCTCATCAGCGGAGCACATGGGCCGCATCACAAACTTGGAAGCCCCAGCATCTATGTAGCTCTGGACGTATTCCGCCACCTTCTCCACGGGGCCCACGGCGGTGAACTCGGTGAAGTGGGCATCGGGGCGTTGGCGGGTCACGAACCGGCTGGCCTTCTCCGTAGCCTCCGCCACGTTGCCGGAGACGTAGTAACCCATCAAGATCCCGACGTGATCGTCTTCGATCTCCCGGTGATATTCGTTGGCCGTCTCAAAAAGAATGCCACAGCCCTCTTTCACTTCCTCGGGCGTGGCGCTGGAAACCAGCCACCCATCGCCCACCCGCCCAACGCGCCGGGCGGCGGCGGCGGACCTCCCTCCGATCCAGACCGGAGTCGAGGGCTGAAAGTAGGGTTTGGGGGTAACCGTGACGTTGTGGCAGTTGAAGAACTCGCCCTCGTGGGTGACATTGTCTTCTTCCCACAGGCGGCGCATCAATTGGATCGCCTCATCGGTCCGGGGTCCGCGCCGGTCCTTGGTCACGCCACAGGCCTCGTACTCCTCCGGCTCCTCCTGGCCCAGTCCGACCGCTGGGAAGAACCTCCCCTGGGACAGGTAATCCAGGGTGGCGATCTGCTTGGCCAGCACCACCGGATTGCGCAGGGGCAGGGCCAGCACGCTGGTGCCGACCTTAAGGCGGTCCGAGTAGGCCAGAACCAT
Source organism: Chloroflexota bacterium (assembly GCA_022571575.1). The sequence continues at coordinate 4,845 of JACZXN010000082.1, forward strand.
GGCGCAGGCCATCATCGGTTCCAGGCTGAACTTTTCGCCCACGATGCGGTCGCTGAGCCAGAGGGAGTCGTAGCCGTGTTTATCACCGACCTCCACCAACTTCCGGAGATAGTTGTGGTCTTCACCCCCCTCTCCGTAGGCTCCTGGCATGTAACCGATGGCGATACTCATCTCATCTCTCTCGGGTCGTTTGTTACTGGCGGCTGAAGCTGGAAGCAATTATAACCCAACTGGGCGGTGTCAAAGGCAGGGGCACGGTCCCGATGGATTCGGGGTGCCCCCGGGCTTTGTGTAGACCCATTCTACCCGCTGAGCGGGTCCATGCCGGCCTCGGCGCGGGCGTCGTTGATATGGTCCAGGATCCGCTGCCGGAGGGGGGCGATCTCGTAGCCGATGTCGGCCAGCATCCGGCTATTGTCCAGGTTGTAAACGTGGGGGACCAACTGGTCTCCGGTGGTGATCTGGGCGCCGGGGATGATATCGCGCACGATGTCGGCCATATCCTTGATGGTGCACAGGTTGCCCCCGCTGATGTAGACCCGGTGGTTCAACTTCTCGGCCAGGGCCGCCCGGACGAATATCTCCGCGGCGTCCTCGGCGTGGATCATGGGCGATCGCTCATCCTGATGGAAGGGCATGCTCACCGGCTTTCCGACGGCCGGCAGGGACATCAACAGTCCGCCGATCATGCCCGTCATGCCCGTGACCCTTCCGTGGCCGAACACGGTGCAGATGCGCACGCCTCTCAGGTCCAGGCCGTGGCGGTCGATGTAGCGCTTGGCCGAGAAGTCGTTCACCGACTTGGTCATGCCGTACACGTTGACCGGGTCGTTGAGGTCGTCTTCGTTGATGGGCCGGTCGCCGAAGGTTTCCTGGACTCCGTAGACGGCGATGGAGCTGGCGTAGACCACCCGCTGGACCCCGGTCCAACGGGCCGCTTCGAAAACGTTGTTGGTGCCGCCGATGTTGACCTGCATGGCGTAGTGGTGCCGGTCCTCGGTGTCGGGGGGCAACAGCGCGGCCATGTGGATGATCTTGTGCACCTGGTGAGTGTTGATGGCCTCCAATAGATGGGGCAGTTGGGTCACGTCGCCCCGGTACATCTTGATGCGGTCCAGGTAGGACTCCAGATTGGCCCGGGGCGGGGCCAGGTCGAAGCAGACCACCTCTTCACCCCGGTCCAATAGCTTGCGGATGATCCTGTTGCCGATGAATCCCGTGCCGCCGGTGACCATCACGGACATGGAACGTCCCTCCGATACTACGTGTAGTTCGAGCGTGCCCACCACGGTAGGCCCCGTGAATCATATAGGCGCGGGCAGGCGCCTGCAAACCTGATCGGTCCTACGTAAAACCACCGGCGCACTTGACCTTAGATTCTGTATCGCCAATAATTGCTTGAATTATTCGAACGATGTCACCGATGCTCACACCTATCCCACACCACTTACCGGGGTTGTCCCCGTAGAGTTGCGCTGGCCCACCTTCACCGGTTGCACTCGAGAGTCATGAACCGTCGGAAGATTCGAGGCCCGTTGGGGGCCGTGGACTTTAAATCAGAGGTAGAAGTATGCACAAGATTCGAATTCCGATCGCGCTGATAGCAGTAGCGGTCCTGGCCCTTGCTCTGCCGCTCGTAGCCAGCGCGGACAACTCATGGAGCAAATATCACTGGAATATCTCAACCGCAGACTCAATCAATGCCCCACTGGGGTTTGGTGACAACTTAACTACACCTGCTTGGAAAAGCAGTCTTGTGGAGGCATTAGGGCCGGTAGATGGGTTTTTCGACTGGAACGATTCAGTAATCAACAACACATCCGCAGCCGGAAACAACACAGATTGTGATCCGGTACTTGGAAGCGTTGAAGTTTGTAATGCCAAATACGGCAACACCGGGTGGCTTGGTATTGCGCAGGTTTGGATCTATCGCGGAAGGGACGGCCATATCGCACAAGCTCTGGTGAAGGTAAACGATACGTATTTCGATACTGAAAAGTATGCTACGCCGGAATGGCGGGACTATGTTCTGTGTCAGGAGGTTGGCCATACGCTTGGACTGAGCCATCAGGATGAAACGTTTGGCAATGCGAACCTGGGCTCTTGCATGGACTACACAGATGATCCGGACGGCACGATCTTAAATCAGCTGGATAACCGGCATCCAAATGAACATGACTTCGACGTGCTTACCACTAAATACGGGCATCTAAACGGGGTCACAAACGACGACGGCGATAAAAAAGGCAACAACGGCGGCAAGAAGGGCAAGAAGGGCGAGCCGCCTGGACAGGATGTCAGGCAGTGGGGCAAGGCCATCAGCACCGATGGCAAGGGCCGCCCCGACCTGTTCGAGAAAGAC
>JACZXN010000083.1 GCA_022571575.1 Chloroflexota bacterium
CGTCCAGGGTCTGGGTGAGGCCACGGAACATCATGCCCTTGACCATCCGGTTGGGTATGGGCGCCTTGGCGGCTATCTTCCGCGCCAGCTCCATGGTGGTCTCTTCCAGTTCCTCGGCGGGGACCAGATGGCCCAACACGCCGCACTCCTTGGCCTCTTCGGCCTCCAACCAGTCTCCGGTGTAGAGGAGTTCCAGGGCCTTGCTGATGCCCATGGCCCGGTTGTAGAGCCAGGTCGACCCGGTGTTGGAGACCAGGCCCATCTGCAGAAAGGCGTTCATGAACCGGGAGTTCTCGCTGCCCACCCGGATGTCGCAGGCCAGCACCCAGTCGAACCCGTCGCCGATGGCCAGCCCGTTGACCATGGCGATGGTCGGTATGGCCAGGTTGTGCAGCTTGGAGGTGACCCCCTGGGGCATGGCGCGGATGAACCGGTAGGTCTCGTAGGGGTCTTTGTGCCCCAGCAGTTGGCCGCCGCCGCGGCTCTCGTCCTTGATGTCGGCGGAGGCGCAGAAAGCGCGGCCGGCCCCGGTGATCACGAACACCCGCAGGCTGGTGTCTCCGGCCACGTCGTCCAGGGCATGGTTGAGCTCGGCGAACATCTCTTCGTTCAGCGCGTTGAGACGCTCCGGGCGGTTCAAGGTCAGCCGGGCGATGTGATCGGCCCTCTCCAGCAGTATGGTGTTGTAGGCCACGCCGGTCACCTCCAGGAGATGTGGGCGGAAATACGGACCGGCAGAGGAATGGGCCGGGCGGTTTAGGTGCTGATTCTGCTGCTGCCGGGTTGGCCTGTCAAGCTACAACGTCTCGGCTACAAACGTGGGGGCACGGTCCCGATGGAATCGGGACAGCACATCCACCGCTCCCCACGGCTCGGCACAGACCTGCCCGATTCTTCACGGAATCCGGAATCGTATTGACACCGCCGATGGGTAAACTCATACTGGCCCAAATCCACGGCCGGATTTTCAAGCTGAGCTTTTCAAATCGGCGGACTGGAGTCATCAAATGAAACGGGAAGTGCTGTTCTTCACCGAGATGGGGTACACGGCGTACCCGCAAGAGCAGGCCAGAAAACTGGGCTACAACAACCTGATGTTCCCCAACGAGTATTTCAGCCCCGAAAAAGCCCAGGAACTCTACTCGATGTATTTCGAGGAGCTCCAATACTGCACCGAGGTCGGCTTCGATGGTGTCATGATCAATGAGCACCACAACAACCCGCTGTGCATGATGCCGTCGGTGAATGTGATCGGATCGATTTTGGCCCGGACCACCAAGAAGGGCAAGATCGCCTTCTTGGGCAACGTCCTTCCCATCCATGAGAACCCGCTGCGGATAGCCGAAGAGATCGCCATGATCGACATCCTCTCCGGCGGCCGGGTGATCTGCGGCTTCGTCCGCGGCATCGGCCAGGAGAGCATCGCCACCAACACCAACCCGGTGTACAACCGGGAGAGGTTTGACGAAGCCCACGACCTCATCATCAAGGCCTGGACCACTCCCGGCCCCTTCCGCTACGAGGGCAAGCATTACCAGTACCGGGTGGTCAATCCCTGGATGATGCCCCTGCAAAAACCCCACCCGCCCATCTGGATCCCGGGCGTGGCCTCTTCCGAATCCGTGATCTGGGCCGCCAAGCACAAGTACCCCTACGTGGCCTTGGCCCCGCCGCTGAACCTGCTACGGGAGATCTATGATCTGTACGACGAGACCGCCAAGGCCGACGGATGGACGCCCACCGACGAGCACCGGGCGTACGCGATCAGGATCAACGTGGCGGACACGGACGAGAAGGCCTACGAGGAGGGCAAGAATTTCTACTGGCAACTGGGGACTTCATTCGGGATAACGCCGAGCCACTGGCAGGCGCCTCCGGGGTATATCTCCCGGTCCACCGCCCAGGGGTCCCGGGAAACGGCCAGGCGCGCGGCCTCCAACATCACCCCCGGCGGACCCAGTCTGCCCTACGACGAAGCCCAAGCAACCGGCCAGATCATCACCGGCACGCCCGACACCGTCATCAAGAAGCTGAAGACCGTCATCGACCTGATCGATCCCGGCTACATCGTGCTGTGGGGCCGGGAAGGGCCCATGTCCCACAAAGTCGCCATGCGCAGCATCGACCTGATGGCCCAAGAAGTCATACCGGCCATCAAGGAATACCAGGCCAACCCCCAGAATTAGGCTCTCATAAGCCCGAGATAAAAAGCCCCCCTTTCGTAAAGCGGGGTTGGGGGGATTTAGCCCCAGGCTCATCCGGCGGTCAGCAGCCGGTATCCCAGGTCGATCTCCGGCAGGTCCCGCAGGTGACCGTAACGTGCGTCCCATGCCCCAGACTTCAGGTCCTCCCGTAAATGTTGGACGCCCTGTTCCGCCGCCGCGGGCGAAAGGAGCGCCAGGCTGGAGATCCCCGCCCGAACCGATGGGTCCAGATACACTTCGGGCCGTCGCCAATACGCTCCGGCGAACCCGTCGGTACAGTCGGCCGGCACCGGCACCGGCACGGGGATGACGGTGTGGACATCCAGATGCGCCCGCACGTCATCAACGCCTGGAGCGCCAATTTCCGAGGGCAATGACAAACACTCGGGGAAGTATTCGACCAGCCAAAACTGCCCTGAAAACGACGGCTCGAACAGCAGAATCACCTGCCGCCTGGCCACCCGGCGCAGTTCGGTCAGCCCATCTTTTAGATCGGTCCAATGATGGAGGGTGAAGGTAGCCAGGGCGGCGTCGAAGGTTTGATCATCGAAAGGCAGCGCCTCGGCCACCGCCCGCACTGCCGGACCGGCCCCGGTTCTCCGTTGGGCAATCATCGTCATGGATGGATCAACGGCGACGACCCGGCGGTCCTTAGGTTCGTAGTTGCCCGCGCCGGCGCCCACATTCACGACGCTTCGGGCATCACCCAAGGCAGCGAAAATCAGCCGCTGGATACGCGGGTCTGGCCGGCGGGCCGCCGCGTAACCGGCGCCGATGCTCTCATACACCTGATCTCCAGAATTCAAATCCACTCTTTTTTGGAGGGAGTTGGGGAAGATTCGTCTACCGGTCGTCGCTGGGCAGCCGCGTGGCGACGGAGCCCCCAGAAATAGATGCGGGGGGCCAGGGGCCGGTCAAGAAATCGTAGAGGTTGCCGGCGTTGATCCGCATCACCATGGGCGCCATCCCCTCTTGCTCCACGTCCATGGGGTAACGGCCGGTCATATCCGTTAGGGCCGCCACCGCCTCCTCCCTGGTCATGCCCCGGTCCACGGCGCCCTGTACGTAGTCCTTCCACTCAGAGATGAACGACCCCTGTTCATCCAGGTAGTCCTTGCCGCACATGGCCCCGTGCCCCGGCACGAAGATGTCCTCATTCAGCTTCCGCAGCGACTCCAACGCCACCAGCCACAGGTCCGGGTTGGCCTCATGCAGCCAGGTCTGCACGCCGTGGAAGATATTGTCGCTGGTGAAGACCACGCCCTCCTCTTTGACGATCACCGCCGCTTGGTAGAGGGTGTGGCCGGGCATGTGAATCATCTCGAAGGTGTGGTCGCCAACGTGGATGGTCATGCTGTCGCGGAAGGTGAACACGGGCACGTTGGCCGTGTACCCCTGTAGCAATGCCGGCTCGTCCGGCCCGAAGGTGCCCACCCTGGCGGCATGCTCGGCCATGTCGGTGTTCAGCATCCTGGTCCGGACCCCCTCGTGGGCGATGACCGGCACATCGAAGAAGGCGTTCCCCGTCCAGTGGTCGCCGTGGGGCTCGGTATTGATGATGTAGCGGAGCAATCCCCGTTTCGCGATCTCGGACTTCAGCCACATGGCCGTGGTCGGCTTGTGGGGGCTGTCGATCATGACGATTCCGTCGCTGGTGGTCACGAACCCGAAGTTGCAACCCCTTGTCTCAGTCTCAACCCAAACATTGCTGGTTATCTGCTTCACGATATACCTCCGCCTAGAAAGTTTGGCGATTGGGGCCTGGTTGGTCCCCGTGCTACATTGGCCGTGCTACATTGGCATTGTCGAATAGTCTAAACCGAGTATCTGATAAACCGGAGCGGGAAGACATCTAGTCACCCATAAATCACGTAGTACCGACCGTTGACCCTCGATTTCCCGGTTCTTTCCCTGATCCGGTGGCCGCCTGATTCGGTGGCCGAACAAATACGAAACGGTGGCCGCTGACCGGGCGGAGGAAGGAAACGGCGAGGCCAGACCGCCAAGGATTCTCCTACCTCACTGCGGCTTCACCCATTTACCGTGGCTTCACCATTTATTAGAGCTTCATTCATTCTTCAACCTTTCTTCAACTTTTCTCCCTAATATTGGTTCCATGAAAAATATTCCGACTATAGTCTCCTTGTCAACTGGAAGGATAAGCATGGGGAAAAAGACGGGCCGGGTCCCGGCGGGCAGCAACCTTCACAGCAACCTTCAACGGAGTGATCCGTGGGCCTTTTAACACGGCTGGCCCTCCGCAGACGTATCGTCACCCTGGTGGCACTGGCCCTGTTGATGGCCGGCGGCGTCTATTCGGTGACGCAAATGAAGATCGAGCTGTTCCCCAACGTCGACTTTCCGTTGATCAGCCTGATCACAGCCTACCCCGAGGCCGATCCGGAAACGGTTCTTCAGGGGGTCACCATTCCCCTGGAGAGCGCCTTTGAGGGTCTGGACGGACTGGAACGCCTGCGCTCTGTCTCATCCCCGGGGCTCTCCCTGGTGATCGCCGAGTTTGAGTTCGGGACCGATATGAAGCGGGCCGCCAGCACGGCCGCCCAGAAAGTAGCCGGCATCACCCTTCCCGCCGGTGTGCGGTCACCGAGGGTGGCAAGGGTGAGTCCGGAGGAGACGCCCATCCTCCAGCTCAGCGTGCTGTGGGAGGGCCACTCAGATGAGCTGCTCGAGTTGGTGACCGTCAGCGTACTGCCGGCACTCCAGGACTTGGAGGGGGTGTTCAACGCCGAAGTTCCCGTGGGCGCCGGCATCACCCGGACCAACGGCGAGCCCAGCCTGCCCGTCACCATTGCAAAGAAACCCGACGCCAATACCGTATCGGTGGTCGAGAGGGTGTTGGAGGGACTCGAGGGATTGAAGCCTCGCCTTCCCTCCGGAGTGGAGTTCGTCACGTTGGAGAACCAGGCTCCTCGGATCCGGGACTCCATTGAATCTCTGGAGCGCGAGACGCTTTTGGGTGCGCTGTTCACCATCGCCGTCATCTTCGCCTTCCTCCTCAGCGTCCGCCCGACCCTGGTGAGCAGTATCTCCATACCCGCCAGCATCCTGGGAGCGCTCATCATCATGCGCTGGACCGGGATGACGCTGAACATCATGACCATTGGCGGACTGGCCATCGCCGTGGGCCGCGTGGTGGACGACAGCATCGTGGTGTTGGAGAACGTCTACCGTCATATCCAGCAGGGAGATGACCGGCTCGAAGCGACCGTGGCGGCCACCCGCGAGGTCGCCGGGGCCATCATCACCTCCACGTTGACCACCATCGCGGTTTTCCTCCCGCTGACCATCATCGGCGGCATCATCGGCGCCTTCTTCCTGCCATTCGCCCTCACCGTTACCTACGCCTTGCTGGTCTCCCTGGTGGTGGCGCTGACGGTGGTGCCGGTGCTGGGGAGTCTCTTGATCAAGCCGGCGGATAAGCCGGTGGTGCGCGACACGTGGCTCCAGAGGGCCTACACCCCGCTCATTCGCTGGGCCCTGGGGCACAAGGCCGCCACTCTGGCCGTCGCCCTGGTTCTCTTTGCCGGCAGCTTTGGACTGCTCGGCTCCATCCCCAGGACCTTTCTACCCAGTTCGGGTAACGACCGGCTGACCGTGGGCCTGACCCTCCCCCCTGGCGCCACCAGAGACGCCATGCTGCTGGGGGTGGGACAGGTCGAAGCGGTGCTGGGCCGGCTGAGGGACGAGGGAGCGGTGGACGCATTTGAAGTTACGGTGGGCGCCGGCGGTCCCCGGGGTGGACCGGGTGGGGGCGGCTTTCGCGGCTCTAATTCAGCGAGCTTCATGGTCCTGCTGACCGGTGACGCCGACGCGGCTGAGACCGCCAGTCTGCTGCGGAGCGAGCTGGTGGGCGGCGAGGGCGCCGTGGTGGTGACCGAGGGCCGAGGGGGCGGACCGGCGAACAGCAACCGGCTGGAGTTGGTCCTGACCGGGGCTGACTACGATGAGGTGTCGGCCACGGCGGCGCGGATCGTGGTGGCGCTTCAGGGCGTGGAAGGCGTGGCGAACGTGGGCGGCGATGCCTCGGCCACCGTCGTGGACGGCCGCCCCGGACCGGGTACTCTCAGCCAGGTCAGCCGCGTCGATGGCAGGCGGGCCGTCACCATCACGGGTTCCATCATTGACGAGAACCTGCAGGAGGTCAATCGGCGAGTCGATGCCGTGGTGGACCGCGTGGGCTTGCCGGCCGGGGTGGGCCTGGAGACCGGCGGTGTCTTTGCCGATATCCGGGAGGCCTTCTCTAATATGGCCAGGGCCATGGTCTTGGGCATCCTCCTGGTTTACCTGGTGATGGTCATCAGCATGCGCTCGCTCCGGACCCCGTTCGTCATCATCCTCAGCCTTCCCCTGGCCTCCATCGGCGCCGTGGGCGCTCTGTTCATCACCCAGCGCGCCCTGGGTCTGCCGGCTCTGATTGGCCTGCTCATGCTCATCGGGCTGGTGGTCACCAACGCCATTGTGCTCATCTCATTCGTGGAGCAGTTGCGCGCCCGGGGCCTGAGCCTATATGACGCCCTGATCGAGGGAGGACGGACCCGGATCCGGCCCATCATGATGACTGCGTTCACCACCAGCTTCGCCTTGCTGCCCCTGGCGGTCGTAGCCGGTGGAGAGGGCATCCTCAGCGCCGGGCTGGCCACGGTCGTCATCGGCGGGCTGCTGACCTCGACCTTCCTCACCTTGGTGGTGATCCCCGTGGTGTATAGCCTGCTTCGGCGGGACGGGGTTCCCCGCCGGGCGTCCGCAGCCCCGCGAGGGGAATCAGGCGGGTAGCTCTCGGACGCAACACACTGCTGGTGTTTTAGCAACGAGATTCTTTCCCGACGCGTCGGGAACGCCTCAGAATGACATTTTTGAGGCAACGCCCCGTCGGATAAGGGTTAATTTCTCCGGGGCCGGTCACCGGTCAAATCTCTTTGCGGCCCCTTAACGACGCCCCCGGACCCGTGAAGACGCCACGTTGTTGACGGG
>JACZXN010000084.1 GCA_022571575.1 Chloroflexota bacterium
GATGGCCGCACCCTCACCGAAGACGTGACCGCCCACCACGGCGACACCCAGAACCCGGCCTCCCGGGAAGAATTGGTGGGGAAGTTCAATTTCCTGGCCCAGGACGTCTTGGGTGAGGGGGGAGCGGCCCGCGTGGTGGAGACGGTGGGCTACCTGGACGCCCTGGAAAATATCAGGGAGTTGACCCGGTTACTGAAACGTAGCTAGGCGGCGAGGCCGCGTTTTCTTTTCACCCAGGGTCTAACGCCCTCGCTCGTCGCCCCAAATCAGGATGTGGAGGCGGGTGGTGAACCGGAAACCGTGCCTCACGCACGCTTCGGACAGCCATGAGCTCTTCTTTTCCAGCGCGTCGCGCGTCCGGCCCTCGGGCATCAGGAGCACCCGGTCCGGCGGAAGTTGGTACTTGTCCCGTAGGGCGCGGACCTCGTCAATGTCGGACTCGGCGGTCACCACGAACTTGAAAAAAGCCTCGGGCAATCGGGCGAACGTCTCCAGGGCCAGGGGTATCTGACGCTCTTCCGACGTGTTGCCCGATGTGCGCAGCTTGGGGGACACGTTCCATTGGCCGATGTGGCGCACCATCCCCGGAAGGGGAACGATGGTCCCGTTGGTCTCCACCTCGAAGGTGTGGCCATCGTCCGCCAGGGACTCCACCAAGGGCTCCAGGTCCGCCTGCTGCAACAGGGGCTCGCCGCCGGTGATCACGACGTGGGGACAGTTGAACGCCCGTATCCGGCCCCGTATCTCCTCGAGGTCTAGCTCCACCACCTCGGACTGATAATCGAAGTTCCGCCAGTCCCAGGTGTACTTGGTGTCGCACCAATGGCAGGTCAGATTACAGGTGGCCAACCGCAGGAACACCGAGGGCACGCCCATGGAGACCCCCTCTCCCTGGATGGAGTGGAAAATCTCCGGTTCGCCCCCCGGTCTCCGGCTGACTTTAAGCATCGCCGGGCCGGTCTTGCCCGGTCCTTCCCCGGCCCTTCCGGGGGAGGAGGGCCGGGTCGGGAAACCCGGCGTCCCTGAAGCCGTTGGCCCTCAGGATGCAGCTATCGCATCGGCCGCACGGCGCGTCGCCGCCCTGGTAGCAACTCCAGGTAAGTTCCAATGGCGCCTGCAGTTCCATGCCCAGCCGGACGATATCGGCCTTGGACATATCTATGATGGGCGTTTCGATCTGCAATGGGACCCGGTACTCGGTCCACAGCTTGCTGCCGTATCCCAAAGACTCACCCATCTTCTCGAAGTACTCGGGCCGGCAGTCGGGATAGCCGCTGTAGTCGATGGCGTTGGGGGCCATGTAGATGTGGGCCTGAACGTCGGCCGGCGCGGCGCCTTCCATCTCGATGGCATGCAGGGCCTGGCTCTCCAGGTAGGCGGCGGCCAGCGATAGGAAGATGGTGTTGCGCAGCGGGACGTAGGTGATGGGGATGCTGTTTCCCATCTGGGCGGCGTCCCGGTCCTCCGGGACTGGGAAGCGCTCGGGGTTGGTCAGGGCTGAGTACCAGGCCACCTTGCCCAGGAAAGAGATGTCCATCAATTCCTGGGGGACGCCGATCGACCGGGCGACTTCGGCGGCGCAATCGACCTCTTTGCTGTGGCTCTGACCGTAGTGGAAGGTGATGGCCGTCAGGTGGTCGGTCTTGCCCTTGGCGAACACCGTTACCGTGGTCGAGTCCAGCCCGCCGGAGAGCAGGCTCACCCCGTAGGTGGGCATGGCGCTAACCCTCTCCGTTGGAAGGGGTTCCGGTGGAAGGGGTTCCGGTGGAAGGGGCTCCGTGGTATTCGGCGAATTGGTTCACCGACTCCCAAAGCCGGACCTTGGCCGGAACAACGCCGCACAGCTCCACGGTCTTCTCGTAGAGCTCCCGGCTCATGACCTCGCACGAAGGGTTCTGGTCTTGGAACTCGTAGAGGCGGACCAGGGTTATGCCGGAAAACCCGGAGATGATCTCGCTATCCCGGCTGTTCACCAGAAAGGCGTGGTCCCAATTCTCATCCACCCAGGACTTGATCCGCTCTTTCAGGTCGGTGAAGTCGTAGACCAGCCCCAGGCGGTCCAGGGTAGGAGACTCCAGGAAGACCTCTGCCCGGTAGGTGTGGCCGTGGGGATAGGCGCACTTGCCGTTGTAGTCCAGGAGGCGGTGCCCGCTGTCGAAGGTGAACTCGATTCTTATCTGGTACATGGGTTCTTGAGGCGTGGGGCTGACGCCACCCTGGTTTACTTTCCCGCGTTGTCCCCGGCGTTGTTTTTGGAGTATTCCACGGTTACGGCGGTGTGCAACCCGCCCCTGACCTTGTAGTCCAGGGCGATCTTCATGGACCGGGGCCGGCAGACGGCCACCAGGTCGTTGAGTATCCGGTTGGCGGCATGCTCCTGGACGATGCCCACGTCGCGGTAGGACAAGAGATAGTACTTCAGGGATTTCAGCTCGATGCATGAATCTCCGGGGATATAGGATATGCGCAGGACGCCGTAGTCGGGAAGGCCGGTCCACGGACAGACGGCGGTGAATTCATCGGTGTCGATCTCCACCAGGGACTGCTGGTTGGGGTATTCGTACTGAAAGGTGAGCAAACAGGACGGATCGATGGCCTCCTCGCCCTTGGACGGCAGTTCCTGGTCCAGGCCCTCGTACTGTTCCTTAAGCTCTTGGATGGTCGCCATGGGTGCCTCCCGATGCGTGCCCTTGAAATGTAACGGCCCGGGACGCCGTAGGATTTTAACGGGCCGCATGGTTCTGACCATTATGATAGGTGGCCGGGTTGAAGGGTGTCAAAGCGTCTTGCACGGGCTGGAAGCGGAGGATAAGATACGGGCACCGATCTCGAAAGCCCGCGGGACCGGGAGCCCAAAGGACGTTCTGCCATGACCCAGGTAAGCAACTTGGCCCACACCCTTAGCGAGCTTGACGCCATGTCCATCGAACAGGCGCAGGCATTGTCTTTCGAAGAACGGGACTCGCTGTTGGACCTGATCATCGCCGACGGCCGCCACGACGCCACCGGCTCCGTTTCCTACCGCTCCGGCATGTACACCGATTTCTTCGATGAAGACCTGACCCGGATGCTCAAGGTGAAGGCGGTCAAGGTCCACGTCCGGGGCACCACCTCTTCCGACTTCGACGGACAGGTGGTGGGCGAGAACTTCATGGACCAGTACCGGGCCTGTTTCCGGCACGTCGAGACCACGTTGACGGCGGGCCGCACCAGCTTCAGCCGGGTGGTCAACATGGTGGTTTTTCTGACCAACATGGACAATTGGAACAGATTCAATGAAGTCTTCCGGGAGTTTGTGCCCAACCCGCCCTGCCGCGCGGTCATCGGCACCACCGGCCTGGCCCAAAAGCCGCTGACCATCGAGATCGTGGACTGTCTCGCATACCGGGTGTCCGACTAGCGGCGCGCCGCATCCCCTGGTGAATTTCAGATATCCGAACCAGCTAGGAGGAAGAGATGGCGAACCTGACACTGGCCTACAAGGTTAGGGCCTACAGCACCGGCACCCTGGGACGGGCCATCTGCAACGCCCGCACCCATCACTTCGTGGCCGACGACGCCGGCGGGGAAGAATTGGGCGCGGGAGAGTTCTTCTTTTCCGGAATCACGGCCTGCGCGGTGAATATGGTGGAGCGTCTGGCCAACAATGACAAGATCGCCCTGGACTGGATGGACGTCAGTGTTGAGTCCTACCGGGACTCGGACGCCGACCATGGCGACCTGTCGCTCTACGACGCCATCAGGATCAAGTTCGAGATGTGGGGCGTTGACGACGAGGACGCCCACGATCTGGTCGAGACCTGGAAAAAGCGTTGACCCCTCTATGGTTCGGTCGCCGTGGCGACCGCCGATACGACCGTGGAGTTGATCCACCATTCGGAGAAGCACCAGTAGCCCAATGGACGAACCCGGAGCCCGATAAGAAACAAACGGCTGATGGTTCTCAGCCGGGGATGATATATGCGCATCTGCTCTTTCCTGCCCAGCGCCACCGAGATGGTCTACGACCTGGGCCTTCAAGACCAGCTCTACGGCGTGACCCACGAGTGCGACTACCCGCCCGAGGCCCGGAACAAGCCCCATGTGGTGCACAGCGTCTTCGAAGGCCAGGAGCCGACCAGCGGTGAGATCAGCAGGGTGATCGCGGAACGCTTGGCCCAGGGGCTCGGCATCTACGAGATAGACGTGGAACTGATGAAAGCAGCCGAGCCCGACCTTCTGATCACTCAAGCCATCTGCGAGGTTTGAGCCATCTCGTCTCGGCAGGTGGCCGAGATAAGCGTGGGGCTGCCCAAGGAGCCGGAGATCCTATCGCTGGACCCGCTCCATATCGGCGACGTGGTTGAAGACCTCAACCGCATCGGCCGGGCCACGGGCACCGAAGCCAAGGCGGCGGAGATCACCGCCAGACTGACGGCCCGGATCGAGGCGGTCAGCGAACGCGCCAAGGACGCCGACCACCACCCCAGCGTGCTCCATGTCGAGTGGGCGGACCCGGTGATGTGCGGCGGCCATTGGGTGCCCGAGATGACGGAACTGGCCGGCGGCGTCAACAGTTTTGGAGACAAGGACACCGGGACGTTGAAGTTGGATTGGGACGAGGTGGTGGCCAGTCAGCCGGAGATCATCATCATGATGCCCTGCGGCTTCGACGTGAAGCGGGCCCTGGAAGACATGCCCCTGATGACCGCCAGAGAGGGCTGGGCATCCCTGCCCGCGGTGAAGAACAACCGGGTCTACGTGGTGGATGCCGGCGCGTACACCAGCCGTTCGGGTCCCCGGCTGGTCACCGGACTGGAGATCATGGCGGAGATGATTCACCCGGAACTGTTCTCGGGTCTGATCCCGGAATCGGCGGCGCTCCGTCTCTATGGCGACCTGACGAAAACCGGGTAGGCGGACGGGTCAGTACCTGGTCTCAAAAATTAGCATTAATACTTCCGCTCATGGTGGGCTTGTCGAACCACCCACTATGCGCCCTTCGACGGGCCCAGGGTGAGCGGATGCCCCTGACGGCATTTGTGAAAGTAGGTACTAGTTGAGCCGCGGCCCTTGGAAGGGGTTCTGCTTGACGATGCGCTCCCGGAGGGCCTCGTTGCCCTGGCGCAACAGAGGGATCAGGTCCGATAGGCGGGTCACCGCGGTTTCCGTGACCAACAGGCTCTGACGCAGGTGCGGCTCCAGGTCCAGATTGGCGGCGATGGCGTAGGAAAGATCGACCGGATCTTCCGGTACGCTGACCCGGGAGATGTATCCACCGGTGAGCGCCGTTAGGTTCTGCACCAGGGCCACGTACTCGTCATTGATCTGGGGAACCAATTCGGAACAACCCTCGCCCTCCAGCTCCACCAGGAAACGGACCCGGCCGATGAGGTGGGGCACCCGCTGGACTATCTCCTCGATCTCGAACCGGCGCTCGCCCTTGGTCATGATGTTCATCCGCCCCTGGTCCAAGAGTTCGGAGCGGAGGATACGGGCCGACGTGCCGATGCGTTCCGGGTCGGCCGGGGCGCCCACCTCCGGACCCTCTTTGATCAGCACCACGCCGAAGGGAGCGTTCTGGTTCAAGCATTCCCCGATCATGTCCTTGTACCGGTCTTCAAAGATGTGAAGAGGCAGGTCCATGCCGGGGAAGAGGACCAGGTTCAAGGGGAATAGGGGAATCCTGGTCAGTCCGTCCGTGGGGTCTTGCTGAGGCTGAGCCATAACACCCGGAGTATATTCCCTGGTCCGGCGGCAGTACAAGTTGGAAACACCGTTAACGGCGGTTCTTTGCCCGGCGGACCCGGAAGCTGGTGGGCCCTTTCTGGTGGCGGGCCCATCTCAGGTAACCGGAGAACTCCGGATTGGCCCTCAGAGCTTCGATTGAATTCAACTCTTTGGCCAGGGTGGACTCGGAAAACATGGCGTGGAGTTGGCGGTGACAGGTGGGGCAGAGCTTGGCCTGCGGCCCGGACTTGCCGCCGCGTGAGCGGGGTATCAGGTGGTGGGATGTGAACCGCAGGGACTCTCGTTTACAGAGCTCACAGGCGAGCGGCTCCTGGATCGAACGGGACGGAACGGGGTTCTGGGGAGAGCGCCGCGCCACGCCGTTTAGCCCTTGTCCGCCACGTCCAGAAAGCGCCATCCCGGAAGGTCGATCTGCCAATCGTCGTCCTCCCACAGCATGGGTAGGATCAGGCCGTTCATGGCACGGCCATGCTCGACCTCGGTGGTGTCATCCTGCATTCCGAAGGGAAGAAAGGCGAAGGCGTGATGGTCGTCCACATAGCTGGTGGGCGAGATGCCCAGGTCGGTCAGATCTTCCAAGGGCCAGAGACTGAGCACCGTCTTCCGAAAGTCGTCCAGCATGGCGGGCCGCAATGGATGGTCCGAGTTATAACCGGCGCGGTACACGTCCTGCATATCGATCTGGTTCCGGGTGGCCCAGACGCCCATCCGCATGCCCCGAGTCTCCTTGGAGAGCATGGACCAGGCCAATTCCATATCCCCGTCCCGGACGGCCTCGGCAAATACCCCGGCGCGGCTGCCGCAATCGTCGGGGAAGGGGCTCCGTTTTTCACCAGGTATGCGCATAAGTGGTCCGCCCAAGCGGTCCTTTATTATGGGTCTCGATCAGCTCTTCTATGGAGTTGCCAGAAGGGTCACCAGCCGATGGCGTAGCCGTCCCGCCTGGGGTCGGCGGCGCCGTGGAGAGCGCCTGTTTCAGGGTCCACCTGAATCATCATCTCGCTGCCCTGGGCTCCCCAGTCGGGCATCATGTTCAGTTGGTGGCCCCGGCTCTCGAGTCCCCGGCGGATGTCCGCCCCGAACCGGGACTCCATGTGCAACAGATTATCACAGACGTGGGGCACGTTGGACTCGGTGGGGCTGTGGGAATTTCGCCAGCGGGGGGCTTCCACCGCCTCGGCCACGGTCAGGCCAAAGTCGATGAGATGGGTGATCACCTGCATATTGGTCTGCACCTGGGTGTCGGCGCCCGGCGTGCCGCAGACCAGCACCAGGTTGCCGGGCCCGCCGCTATTTCCATTGGAAGCCCCGTCGAACACCATCACCGGGTTCATGGTGTGGCGCACTCGTTTGCCGGGCTGAAGGCAGTCCACGTGTTCCGGGTCCAGATGCCAGTAGGTCATCCGGTTGTTTAGC
>JACZXN010000085.1 GCA_022571575.1 Chloroflexota bacterium
GGATTGGAACCGGGGCGACGAGATCATCATCTGCGACATGGAGCACGGCTCGGTGATCGCGCCCAGCCAACTGACCGGGCAGCGCTACGGTGTGGCCGTCAAGGTCGTGGACCTTGACTACCGCGACTCCAGTGAGACGATTCTCACCAAGATTGAGTCCGCGTTCACTCCCAAGACCCGCATGGTCTTCATCAGCCACATCCTGTACACCACGGGCCGGCGCATGCCGGCTGAAGAGATCGGACAACTGACCAAGGACCGGGGAGTTCTTTTCATGTTGGACGGGGCCCAGACCGGCGGCCACATCCAACTTGATATGGCCCAGTCGGGGTTCGATTTCTACTCCATCCCCGGACAGAAATGGCTGTTGGGCTACGAGGGCTCAGGGGCGCTGTTCATCCGCCGCGATCACCTGGAGCGGATCCACCCGGCCCACACCGGAGGGCGCGCGGTGGTGCGCCCCGTTGACGCCCACAACTTCCGGCCGATCCCCGACACCATGGAGAAATTCCTGGGCGGCTCCGCCAGCGTCCCGGTGCAGGCGGCCTTCTTGGAGGCCACCAGATTCATCGAAGAGATCGGCATCCAAAACATTGAAGAGCGCAACCTGGACCTGGCCGATGCGGCCAAGGCCAAACTCTCGGAGATTCCCGGCGTCACGGTCCTGTCGCCAACCGAGCGGCACGAGTCATCGGGGCTGGTCAGCTTCTCCGTAGCGGGCCAGACGCCTGTGTCGGTGGTCGAACGGCTGTGGGAGAACCACCGGCTCGTCGTACGTCAGGTGAATCATCCTGAAGGTGTCCGCGCCTCGCTCCATTTCTTCAACACCGAGCAGGAGATTGAGCTGCTGGCCGGTGGAGTCGCCGAACTGGCCTAAACACATCTCATCATCGAGCGCGCCGGAGCGCCAATCGCTCCGGCGTCAATCACCTCGATCCCATCGTCTCCTTGCTACCGCTCCTCGTTTTTCCCCTAGTCTCCAATCCCCTCTTGAAAGGCCTACTCACGCCCGCGGTAGCTCCGAAACCCGGCTGAGCCGGCGGTTGAGCCGGCCGTTTGGGCCGTTTATGGGGTACATAAGGCCCTATTGGCCGATGGAGGTTGTGGGAGAAGATGTCCTTGGAGAACCTGGGAGGAGGTGCCCAAGATGTACGGAAAGATCCTGGTCCCACTGGATGGGTCCAAGACCGCCGAGACGGTCTTGCCCAATGTCATAAGGCTGGCCCGTGAGTCCAAGGCCAAGGTGGTCCTGTTCACCGTCGATGCTCCCAGCCCAGCCTCTGGTAAGGCCGGTTCATCTTGGAGCGAAATGGGCAATGCTCTGGCAACACTGGAGAAGCCCGGCGCGCAGATGAGGGCGTACCTGGACAGCGCGGCCGGCATGCTGGCCGGACTGGACGTCGACGCGGCGGCCGTCACGGCCACGGGCGACCCCGCGGAAGAGATACTGGCCTACGCCGCGGGTAACGCCTGTGACCTGATCGCGATGTCCACCCGCGGCCGCTCGGGTCTGCGCCGGGGTCTGATGGGCAGCGTCACCGACGCAGTGGTGCGGGCGTCCGGGATACCGGTGCTGGCGGTTGGACCCAAGAGTGTCGAGGGCAAGGACCTGGACGGCGCCGTCCGTTGTGTGGCCGTGCCGTTGGACGGCTCGGAGATGGCGGAGGCGGTCTTGCCCCACGTGGAGAAGCTGGCCCAGTTGCTGTCTCTGGAAGTGGTCCTGCTGCGGGTGATCCGGATGGTGCCCTGGGCCTACGGGGCCCACGAAAGGGTGCCCCTGGACACCACCGACATCGAGCAGGCCTTGGCGGTCGAGGCCAGGGAATATCTGAGCGCCGTCGAGGCGAGGATCAAGGCCAAAGGCATCAGATGCCGCAGCGAAGTGCTGCACGGGGTGCCCTGGGTCAAGATCGTGGACTTCTCTGGGAAGGCCGCCGACATGATGGTGGCCATTGCCACCCACGGCCGGTCGGGAATCCCGCGGCTGGTGTTGGGCAGTGTGGCGGACATGGTAATCAGGTCGCTGGAGACGCCGGTCCTGGTGGTACGGCCTTCTTAGCTCTCAAGACGGGCCCGGGCCGTGCTCGCCACCCCATGGCCCGGGGCCGGGACAGGATGTGACCAATGGCCCACCCGCTGAGTGCCCATTGGCCCTGACCGGCTGCCGCCACCGCCGTTAAAGTTGTTATTGATCCGCAAGGATCTCGGGTTGGAGCGCCATCCCGGGACACGCGTAGTCCCGGCCCTGGCGCGCAGTCAGGGCGCTGGTTCCGCATCGTCTTTCCTCCCAAGGACGGGGTGTGGAGCGGCGCCGCAGGCCGGAGGCCTCATCGCTGGGGTATTGGTGAGGCCTCCGGCGTTTTGTGTCAGGCCGCCGGTCTTTCGTGCTAAGCCTGCAGCGTGCCCGGAGGATAGTGTTCCAGCCACCAGCGGGCGATCTCATCGCGGCGGGCGAACCAAACGTTGGAAAAGTTCTTGGTGTAGCGCAGGAAGCGTTCGACGGCCCTGGAGCGGGCGGGACGGCCGGCGATGCGGCAGTGCAGCCCCACCGACATCATCTTGGGGCGGTCTGCTCCCTCCTCGTACAGGCAATCGAAGGTCTCCTTCAGGTACTCGTAGAAGCCGCTGATGCTGACCAGTCCGCCGCGCCAGAACCGGGCATCGTTGGTCTCCATGCTGTAGGGGACCACCAGCCAGGGCTTGCCCCTTGCCTGGACATAGTAGGGCAGGTCGTCGTTCAGGCCGGCGCTGTCATAGATGAACCCCCCCTCATCGACCACCAGGTCTCTGGTGTTCAGGCTGGGGCCGTAGCGGGTGAACCAACCCACCGGACGCTCTCCGGTGGTGCGCTCCAATGACGCCACGGTCTTGGCGATGGCCTCCCGTTCGGCGTCGATGTCCTTCAGGTGATATTCTTCCCACCGGTACCCATGGCCGCAGACCTCATGCCCCTGGGCGGTGATCTCCCGGGCGACCTCCGGGTTGCGCTCCAAGGCCAGGGCGCAGCAGAAGAAGGTGGACTTGACCCCATGCCGCTGGAACATGTCCAGCAGCCGCCAGACGCCCACCCGGCTGCCGTACTCGAAGAACGATTCATTGTTCAGGTCGCGGTCCTGGGGCGGAACGGGCGACGGCACTTCGCCGTTGGTCTCGTGATGGGGGTCGCCGTCCAGTATCGAGTACTCCGAGCCCTCCTCGTAGTTGACCACCAGAGATACGGCGATCCGCGCGCCGCCGGGCCATTCTATCCGGGGATAATTCTTCCCGTAACCGATCAGATCACGCTGCATGGGGAAACCTCCTGTCGCGCCTTCCCGTTGATTATCACCGAGACCAGTTCTTCCTCTTGGGGAAGCGTCATTATATATCCGGCCCGGTCAACGGATGGAGCATTGCCGGCCTGCGCCCTTGACTGGGTTGACAAGGAGGCTTGGAAGCAGAAGGACACCGCGGAGGCAGCGGTGTTATGCCAGGGGCGGTCAGCGGAATGTTGCAACAGGCGATGGTCGTCAGGCCAGACTCATCCGGAGCCACTGCCGGCCTACGCACCGGAGTCGAATCCGGGATGGGTGGTCTGCAATCACGTGAAAGGGGTTGACCTGAGAGGCGTCATCCGGAAGAAATTCAGTTGCCACGGGACGTCTCAGACACGACCCGGGCTCCGTCAGGTGAGCGATCCTTGGACCTACCGCGTGATAACGGTGGTGACGCAGCTTAAGTTGTTGTCGGGGTTAGCGTCGGCGGGGTGTTTGACCCCCGCACAGTTAGCCACCGCGTCGGAGCCTCCGGGGAACAGGTCGATGGGGGCGATCACCACATTGATAATGAGGGTGGGAAGGAAGCCGCCCGGGGCGATATCCGGCCCTGTGTAAGTACAGGTCACCTGCTGGCCGGAGGCGCTGCAGGACCAATAGGTTGAATAGGGGTCGGAGTAGGAAACGAAGGTGAAGCCATCGGGCAGGTCATCCACCACGGTTATGGGGCTGTCGGCGGACCCTTGGCCGACGTTGGAGATCAGGAACGTATATGAGGCGGGCTGCCCGTAGTGGAATTCACTGTTAAGGAACTTCTCGATCGCCAGGTCGGGTTTCTCCCCGGTCGATAGCGTAAGGACCGTATCGATGCAAATCTTGTTGTTGCTGAGGTCAATGTCCTCGGGGTGCCGGACCTCGGCACAGTTGGGTCCGGGAGGCCTTGTGGCGATGGGGTTGACGTTGACCTCAATGGCCAGCGTAAGGCTGCCGCCCGGGGAAAGCGTTCCCGGATAGGTGCATTCCAGAACCTCCTGGTCGGTGGACGGGTTAACCACCGGTTTGATGACCGTACACGACCACGGTGGGTTGGCCGACCCCGGGATAAAGGTGAAGCCGAAGGGCAGCGTTTCCAACACGATTATGGGGCTGCTGGCGGTCCCGTCGCCGATGTTCTTCACCGTGATCACGTAGATGCCGGTCCCACCGATGGGGAATTCGCCCTTCTGGGCCTTCTCGATCGTCAGGTCGGGCTTTCCCTCCAGGGGCGGCCCCGCCGCGCCGCGGACCATCTTGGGTTGGATGTACTCCACGTCGATTCCCATGCCGACGCCGATGCAGCGGTCCGGATCAATGGCCCGCACCGTCCCGGTGGCGTCGAACCCCATGACCACGCCGCCTGTGTCCCGGAGGGCCACGGTGAGGACGTTGGTCCCGGACCGGAGGAAACTGGAAGTTGTGACCGTTGCGGGCGTCGTTGCGGTAGCTGGCCACTGCGGCGCCAGGCCGATGAAATTTCCATTGAGGAATACTTCCGCTATGTCGTCTACCTTGATGTCCAACTGCAGCACGGGATTCTGCACGCAGGCGGGCAGGGTGAACCTGTAGGCGTAGGTGGTCTCCTTCCCCGCCGGCTTGGCCTGGGCGCCGGTTGATATCCACCTTGAGTTGGTCAGAGCAGCGCCGCCCCAGTAATCAGAGACAACTTGGTTGGAGACCACGATGGCGTCAAAGGGGACGCTCAGGGTGGTATCGGCGATCACTTCCCAGTCATCGTCCGGGCCGCCGTACGCCAACCCCGTACCCGCCGACTGGTTAAACCCGGTGTTGAGAACTATCTTGATGGGGGTCCCGGAAGCGGAGATTTCCATCTTCTCAGACGTGTATACCGCCACCACCTGCAGGTCAACGTTGCTTTCGATAACCACGAACCCTTTCAGGAAATCGGCCGCGAACACCGCGGTCCCGGCGAACAGCCCCAGGGTCTGCGGGCAGTCGATCTCCACCGCCTGCCGCTGCATCAGCTCCACGCTCGCTCCGGCGGACACCGGGCCGGGGGGCATGGCGGCATTGACCGGTAGAGCCACCGAAGCCCAGTAGGTGAGCTTGGCCGTCTCCCCAAAGACGTTCTGGATGTTGATGGCGGTGGCGTAGTTGCCGGGCTTCACCGGCGGCTCATCCCTGGCCGGCACATCGCCGAACCCCGGAATGAAACCACAGACGAATTTGACTGAGTATATAAATACCTCTTTCGAGGGAGGGGTCTGCTCGCCCACCCACTCTTTCCGCGCCTTGTTGGACGTGATCACGGCGCCCGCGACCTGGGCTTCCGCCACGATGGTGTCCACCCCAACGCTGGCGCCCGTGTAGGTGAAGCTGGCTTCGCCGTTGGCGTCGGTGGTGGCCGTGAACGTCTGGGGGGCATTGGGGCCGCTACTGATCGTGAAAGTCACCTTCACGCCCTCAACAGGGTCGCCGCCTGCCTTGATGGTGGCGGTGACCGTATGGGTTAAGCCTACCGGGTTGGCAGCCTCAACGGGAGACAGGTTGAATCGGACCCTGGAGGGTTGCTCGCCCGTCCACTCCTTGGTTACCGCGTTGGATGTCCCATCAGGGTGGCGGTACCCAAATAGGGACGCCATGATGGTGTCCACACCTATGCTGGTGCTCGTGTAGGTGAAGCTGGCGCTGCCGTTGGCGTCGGTCTGGGCCGTGAAGTTCTGGACGCTATTGGGGCCGCTGGCGATCGTGAAGGTCACCGTCTGGCCCGCGAGAGGCTGGCCGTCTTCCATGACCAAGAGCGTGACAGTATGGCTTGAGCCAACGGTATTCAACGCTTGAACGGGAGATAGGGTGAGCTCGACTTTCGCCGGGGCTTTGGCCGTCTCCGCGGAGGCCGGGGTAGATGCGGGCGCAGACGTAGGGCCCGCCTGCGTGCAGGCGGCCAATAACAACCCACTTAAGGCCAAGATGGCGAGTTTCAACGCACGCGCTCTCATAGCCGAAGTATAGTGCTGACGGTCCGTACGTCAATATCGGCCGGCGGGGAGACGGGAGGGGCATAGAAGGGCTGGCGAACGGTGTGCCCGGCGAAAACATGAGGGTCTCGGAGCCCGATCTATCCCACTCTCCCCATGCCGTCCCGCGATGCCATCTCCCATGCTAGAATCGGTCACGCTTTCAGACCAGCATCGATTGAGGTGCGCCATGACCAGCCCCATCACGCCAGACCTGGTTTATCACATCAAAACAGCTGGGGACCCGGTCCTGTCGCCCGATGGGACGTCAATGGCCTACACCCTGGGCTGGGTTGACGCCGAGACACTGGAGAACCGCTCCCGGATCATGGTTATGGACCTTGGAAACGGGACGAGCAAAGAGCTCACCAGAGGGGAGAAGGACTCGGCCGCCAGGTTCTCCCCGGATGGCCGACGGTTGGCGTTCTTGCGCCCGGACAGCGGCGGCCCAGCCCAGGTCTGGGTCGTGGAAGTGGACGGCGGCGAGGCGCGTCAGTTGACTCACGCGGCCAAGGGCGTTTCCGACCACGTTTGGTCGCCCGACGGCGAAAGGCTGGCGGTCTGCTCCGACATGGACCCTGAGGGTGGCGATGGCCAGGACGGACCGGACGGCGTGCCGCGGGTTACGGTGGTGCGGCGGGTGCGCTACCGCTACGACACCGTGGGCTGGCGGGGCGATGCCCACTTCCACCTGTCGGTGGTGGACCTGGCGAACGGCGAGACCCGGCAGATCACCGACGGTGATTGGGACGACACCGCGCCGGTCTGGTCTCCCGACGGCTCCCAGATCGCCTTCATCTCCGGCCGCCGCGATGACCGGGACTTTCTGGCCCTGAGCGAGGTGTACACCGTGGCGGC
>JACZXN010000086.1 GCA_022571575.1 Chloroflexota bacterium
ATTGAGCTTCGACCTGGTCCTGCTGGCCGCCATCTGGCCGCTGCGGGACCGGCTGCGCCCCCACGGCATGTTCTTCGCCCTCTTTCTGGCGACCTATTCCATCGGCCGGTTCTTCCTCAGCTTCATGAGGGAGGAATTCAACGAGTACTTCGGTGCGCTGAACGAGGCCCAGGTGGTAGCGATAATCGTGGTGATGATCACGGTGCCCCTGCTGGTTGCGAAGGCCCAATTTGTGCGGCCCCCAGCGAGCCGGAACTGACGCTCTACTCTGGAACCGCGCCATGGCCGTTCTGAGGCGCTAGCCGAAGTATCCCGTTGCTGCTGGACCGGCAAGAACCAGAGACAATTAGGGCTTTCGCCACGTTCAGGATGACAGACTGGGAGAATGAACCGCTAAAACGCTGGTGGCTATCCGAGGGACGGCCTGAAGTCCAACAGCCTTAGCGCGACGGCGCCTTTGCCTCGGTAGTTGTCGGCCATCAACGTGTAGGCCAGGTCGACGTATTGGACGCCGGGCTTCCATCCATCGCCTTGATTGAACGCCAGGGCCGTGAATTGGGCGCCGTTCATCTCCACTTTCAACCGCAGATGTTGCTGTTCCCGGCCCATGTGGACGTATTCCAGGACCTTGACGCCCAGGCTGGCGAACACCGGCCTGGCGTTGCCAGGGCCATAGGGTTCCAGGTCATTGATCCAGCCCACCATTCGGTCGTCCAATTCGGCCAGACCGATGACGGCGTCGATCTCCAACGTCCGTTCCAGTCCCTGGGTCTCGAGAGATTGGGCGCTGTAGGCCTCCAGACGCGCTTTAAGCTGGGGGATGGCGTTGGTGGCGATGGTGAGGCCGGCAGCCTGGGAATGGCCACCAAACCGCACCAGAAGGTCTTCGCAGGACTCCATGGCGGCGACGATGTTGAATTCGGGGATGCTGCGTCCGCTGGCGACGCTGTATTCGCCTTCCACGGCGATGACCACGGCCGGGCGGCGGTACCGGTCCACCAGGCGTCCCGCGATCAGGCCCGCCACGCCCCGGAGGAACCGCTCGTCGGAGATCACCAGGATCGCGGGCAGATCGCCGAGGTCATCGACCCGCTGCAGGGCGATCGCGTAGGTCTCTTCGGTGACCGACCGCCGCTCCAGATTCATCGATTCAAGCTTGTGGGCCAGGGCTCCAGCCTCTTCCGGAGAGCTGGTGGTCAAGAGCCGGAAGCTGTCCATGGGGTCGCCCATGCGCCCCGCCGAGTTCAACCTTGGCGAGATCTGGAAGGACACGGTCTCGGCGGTGATGGTGTCCGGGTCTATCCTGGCCGAACTGTACAGGGCGCGCAGTCCGGGGCGGCGGGTATTGGCCAACTCCTTGAGGCCCTCCTGCACCAGGTACCGGTTCTCGTCCAGCAGCGGCACCAGGTCGGCGATGGTCCCCAGGGCGGCCAACTCCAGCAGGGCGGGGTCCCATGGCTGACCGTAATATTCGAACAATCCCTGGACCAATTTGAACCCCAAGCCGGCGCCGCAAAGGTCGGGGAATGGGTAGTTGCCGCCGGGTATCTTTGGGTTCAGCGCCGCCACCGCGTCGGGCACTCCGTTGTGGGGCAGGTGGTGGTCGGTGATGATGATATCGACGCCCAGAGTCTTGGCGTAGTCCACCTCTTCGAAGGCGGTGATCCCGCAGTCCACGGTCACGATCAAGGTCACGCCCTGGGCCGACAGGGCGTCGATGGCCCTGTTGGACAGGCCGTGGCCCTCATCGACGCGGTGGGGCAGGTACGGCGTGACCGGTATCCCCAATGAAGAAAGGCCCTCGGAGATGATGGCCGTGCCGGTGATGCCGTCTACGTCGAAGTCACCGAACACTCCCACGCGTTCCTTGGTGTTCACCGCGGCGTACAACCGTTTCAGCGCCGTATCCATGCCGGCGATGCGCAGGGGGTCGTAGGGAAGCCTGTGGGGCGGGTCGAGGAGGGTGGCCAACTTCTGAGGTGTGTCGATCCCCCGCTTCACCAGCACCTGAGCGATGGCCGGCGGCACCTGGCCGGAGAGGGCATTGGCGTCCAGGGCGGATGGCAGAGACCAGGGCCGTTCCCCGCCGTCGGCCTTCACAGTTCTAGCGGCCCCGGCCGTTACTGGCGAAGACCAACACAGAGTTGTGGCCACCGAAGCCGAAGGAATTACTCATGGTGATGTTGAGTTCCTTGGAGCGGGCCTGATTGGGCGTGTAGTCCAAGTCGCAGTCGGGGTCCGGCTCGGTCAGGTTGATGGTGGGCGGGATCAGGTTGTTCTCCATGGCCAGGATGCAGAAACAAGCCTCCAACGCTCCGCCGGAACCCAGGAGGTGGCCGGTCATGGACTTGGTGGAGCTCACCGGCACCCGGTACGCGTTCTCGCCGAGGGCGGCTTTGATGGCCTTGGTTTCATGGCGGTCGTTGAGGGGAGTAGACGTGCCATGGGCGTTAACGTAATCGACCTCGGAAGGGTCAACTCCGGCTTCCTCCAGCGCCATGCTCATGGCCCGGGCGGCGCTTTCACCCGATTCCATCGGTTCGACCAGATGGTAGGCGTCGGAGGTGGCGGCGTAGCCCTTGATCTCCGCCAGGGGAGCAACACCCCGCCGGTTGGCGCTCTCTTCGCTCTCCACCACCAACACGGCCGCGCCCTCACCCATGACAAAGCCGTCGCGTTTGATGTCGAAGGGACGGCTGGCTTTGCTGGGGTCTTCGTTGAACCGGGAAAGAGCCCTCAGGGCATTGAAACCAGCGACCGCGACCGGCACCACGGGGGCTTCGCTGCCACCGGCCAAGACGATGTCTTCCTGGCCGCGCCGAATCATGGCCCAAGCCTGGCCCAGAGCGTCCGCGCCGCTGGAGCAGGATGAAACCGCGCAATAGTTGGCGCCCATGGAGCCGGTGACCATCGAAACCTGGGCCGAGGCCATGTCGCCGAGCATCATGGGAATGAGGAACGGACTGACCCGCTTGGGGCCGCGCGTCAGGAGTATCTCGTGCTGCTGGGAGAGGGTGCCGATACCGCCGATGCCGCTGCCGATGATCACGCCGATGCGGTATGGGTCGGTGCTGTGGGGCTCCAAGCCGGCCTGGCGGCAGGCCTGTTGGGCGGCCACGGCGGCAAATTGGGCGAAGCGGTCCATCCGCCGGGCTTCCTTGCGGTCAAGGTAATTCTCCGGGTCAAACCCTTTGACCTCGGCGGCGAAGTGGGTGTCGAAGCCCTCCGAGTCGAAGGCGGTGATGTAGTCCACCCCGGAGCGGCCGCTCACGATGCCGTCCCAAGTCGTCGCCACGTCAAGTCCAAGGGGGCTCACGATCCCCATTCCAGTGACCAGAACCCGGTGATTTCCACTCATATCTTTCCCAACCCGCTCACTCAAACGAAGGCCCGTAACCGGGCCTTCGTGAATCGCAAATAAACACCCTTGACCCATTGCCGGGCCCCGTCATCTGGGACCTCCGCCTGGGCCAGCATCGCTTGAATAAAGATGGGACCCGCGCCCTGGGGGTGCTATGCCTTGGCGGGACTCCGCCGGGTGGAAACAGTCACCGTCTCGTCGATCAATTCGGTGAGTTCGGTTATGCGTCCAGATATGTTGAGCGCCAGTTCCTGGTTGCCGGTCGGCCCCGTGAGTTGCTTCAGCGATTCCGACAGCTCGTTCATCCGGCTGCCGATGGCGTCCGCCGCTTCTTTCCTGGCGTTGGCCAAAGGCTGTGACACCGCCCGAATCTGCTCGATCAGGTCGGTCACCCGCTGGGATATATTCTCGCCGAATTCCCGTCCGGCCATCGATACCGGGTCCGACCAGGTCCGTAGAATATCATTGGCTTCGGTCAACCGGGAGGCCAACGTGCCGCTCAGGTCTCGGCTGGAAGCCGCCAACCGCAGCTTGTAGGTCCGGAGGATCCGGAAGATGCGCCGGTAAACATCGTCCACCGGATTCAACTTGGCGGAGTACCGGTCGAATAGGTCCCTGCTTTCCTGCATCGTCCACCGGGGGTCCTGATGAACCAACTGGCGTCCGGTATAGAGATGGTAGGGACGCATCGCTCCCTCAGCCAATAGATCGCCGTTCTCGTCCAGCGGGACCAGCGAGTCCCAGTTGGAGGTGGCGGGCAGAGGCGTCAGGAAATTGACCGTTTGGTACTTGCTTACCGTGACCACCCAATCCGCCAGGTCCATGATGCTCTTTTCGGTGTCGAAGGGCAGGCCGATGATGGTCATGGCCACCACGTTGAAGCCCTCCGCGTTGATGTAGTTCAGGTCCTTATGCATCTGGCCGGGTTCCTGCCGTTTGTTCACTGCCAGCAGGTTCTCCGCGTTGTCCGACTCGACGCCCACGTAGAGCATCTTGATGTTGGCCTCCAGCATGGCGGAGGTCAACTCCGGGTCCTGGCCGACCTCGGCCCGGACCTGGCAGATCATGTTCATGCCATCGGTGCGGCCCTTCCAACCCCGCAGGCGCTCCAGGCGCTCATTGCGGAACTTGACCGCCCGCAGAGGGGGCGCGTGGAGGTCGTCGGAGATAAACACCTGGAACAATCCGCTCCTGGAGGAGTGGACCAGCCCATCGGAGGCCAGTTCGCGGAGCTGTTCCAGCCGTTTGAACTCAGTGTCCCGGGATATCATCCGGTAGCCAAGGAACTGTTGGATGACCTGACAGTAGGTGCAGCTTTCCGTGCACCCCCGGATGGTCTCGATCACCGCGCCGACCATGGGGTTGGCCGAATTGAGGTCTTTGATGGAACGGAAATCAGGCAGTTCCACGAAATCGGGATTGATCAGGCCCTGGCGTTTGGTCTGGATGATACCGCCGTCTTTCCGGTAGCTGATGCCGGGTATCTTGTCCAGGTACTGGTCCCGGCCGCTGCCACGGTGCTCCAGCAGCACGTCGGACAACTGGCCGATGATGTCTTCCCCCTCGCGCTGGACGATCACATCGAAGTCGCCGTAGTTGAAGGCTTCCTCGGTTAGCGGGCTCATCTGAGGGCCGCCGCCGATGGTGATGAGCTCTGGGTGGAATTGCTTGGCCAACCGGGCGATCTGGTAACCGCGGGGCGCCTCGTTGATGAGGGCCGTGACCATGAAGATATCGACCCCTTCCAGGTCCTTGTCCGGGTCGATCAGGCCGGAGCGGTCTTCAAACCAGATCTCCCGCTCGTAGATATTGGGACCTTCCCACTGGGCGAGGGCCCCCGAAAGGAAGAGCAACCCCTGCCTGGGTATGGCTATGTACTCAAAATTTCCACCGGCTGACGCTGGTTGAAACAGCACCACCCGTTTTATTCGCGACATCTTTAAGCTCCTAACTTATGACAGCCCAGCGGCGCTTTGCGCCGAATAATCGCCGGTTGATTACGGTCGCCCTTGGAATTTCCTTCCGGTGGTTCCTGGCAGGCAAAGGTTAGAGCCACCGGCGCCCATGGTCGGTTCGCGGCGTATTATACAGGACAAGTCTGCGCAAGAATAACTGATTTGCCAACCTGAGAAGCCCGTTTTCCAGAGGCTCTCAGGAGGGAAGACAACTCGCTCGGAGATTGCCTAATCGGCGGGACTTGCCCAGACTCCAATTTATTCTACGCCAGAAAGTATGAATTGTCATAATGCCGGCCCCCCTCTGACCATTCCGAATAAGAGCCGGAAATTTCTCGAGTTTCGTCCGGGTTTATGGCGGCTTAGCGACCGATAAAATGGGGGATAAGCTCCTTGGCGATCACCTCAAGATGCCGCTCCCGGTCCTCCATGGGGCAACTGATGCTGAAGACAATATGCCGCGCCCCAGCATCGATGTACTCCTGAAGCTGCCTGATGCAGTTCTCCACGGGCCCCAGCAAACAGTATCTGCGGACGATGTCCAGGAACTCGCCACCGTATAGGTAACGGCCGCCAAGCTGTTCCGCGGCCACCTCGGCCGCCTGCTGCTCGGTTGGATAGATGGCGATATAGGGGAAGTGGGCCCACTGGAAACGGGACAGGTCCCGGCCGGCCTCGGCGGCGAAACCCTTGATCTTCTCCACGCTGTCCCGGTATCTGGGTGCGTCGTAGAAATAGGGCATCCACCCGTCGCCGAACTTGGCGGCCCGGGCCATGGCGGCATCCCGCCTTCCCGACACCCACACCGGCGGATTGGGTTTCTGCACCGGCGTCGGGTTGATCATGGCGCCGGACAGTTTAAAATGACGCCCGGAAAAGGTCACTGGTTCTCCGGTCCAGAGTTTCCGCATCACCTCCAGGCATTCATCCGTCCGCCTTCCCCGCTGGCTCACCTTGAGCCCCGCGGCCTCAAACTCAACTGGGAACTCCCCACCGACGCCCACACCGAGGGTCAATCGTCCTCCGGAGGCCGCATCCAGGGTGGCGGTCATCCGCGCCAGCACCAGCGGATGGTAGAAGGGGGTCAGGATGATAGAGGACAGGATGCGGATATTCTCCGTCGCCCCGGCGGCCACCGCCAACACCGGCAGCGCCGCGTGGGTCGGGCCGGGGGGGTCGCCACGCATGAAATGCTCTCCCGCCGAGATATACTCGTAGCCAAGTTCTTCCATCCACCGGGCTTGCCGGGCGGTCTCGCCGATCCCCAAAGCCAGTCCGGCGCCGAAGTGCAGGTCCGTTTCCGCCATTCTTTTACCTCTATTTTGCCAAGCCGGTTTTAGGATTTGCCACGGCCCAGCCGGTATTCTACTCCAGCGGCGTGGGGCTTCCCAATTAGACGCCCGCACCCTGGGATGGCGAAGGGTTTGCAGGATGAAACCCTCGACGCAGCTTGAGGGGTGTTCCCTTGACACGGGCTTGCGGGATTTGCCACCGTTAACTACGGTGCTGGCCCTCTGATCGGCCGCCCCAGATCCCGCCGTTATTCCCGCTGCATTCTCCGGGGAGTGATTATCTTGGTTGTTCTGGTAACCGGCGCCACCGGATTCCTTGGCCGGCGGGTGGTCCACGAGCTGCTGGAGCGCCGCCATCAGGTGCGTTGTCTGGTCCACACCCCGGGCCGGGAGCGGATATTCTCCCACCGCGACGTCGAGGTGCAGTACGGCAGTGTCCGGGACCCGGCTTCCCTGAGCAACGCCTTCTACGACGTGGAA
>JACZXN010000087.1 GCA_022571575.1 Chloroflexota bacterium
CGGCCTAGTAGCGTCCGCCGCCGCCGCCGCCGCCGGTGCCGCCACCCTGCCTGCTGAAGCAATCGCTGCAGTAGACCGGGCGGTCGCCGCGGGGCCGGAACGGCACCGTGGCCTCATTGCCGCATTCGGCGCAGATCACCGTGTGCATCTCGCGGGGACCCCGGTCAAAACCGAAGCCGTCGGAGGAACGGTTGGCCCGCCTCGACTGCCGGCAAGAGGGACACCGCTTGGGCTCGTTCGTATAACCCTTCTCGGCGTGATACGACTGATCGTCGGCCGAGAAGATGAACGATTGTCCACACTCCACGCATGTTAGATTTCTGTCTTGGTAACTCATAGATGACTTCCCTGTCCGTGTAGAGTTGGCAAAAGTCTGGTCATCGAGACGAAAAGACGCGGAATGTTAGAAGGAGACCCGGAGGGACGTTTCGCCCGTGGATACCCGTAGACCGATCTAGTATGCCTGTATAGAGACACAGAATGCTGCCACCGAAACGGAGTATAACATATATCGGTCAGGGTCGCAGGCATGAAATGTCGGGGGATTCCCAGTCCCAGTTCAGCCTTGAACCGGGGTTATTTTGTCGCTCCAATAATCACCAGAATGACCCCGGCGACGCTGAGCAGCGTACCCGCGACCAACATGAGGTCGATGACCTCCAAGCGCCTGAGAAAGATGCGGACCAGGATCAGCGTGATCAAGGGAGTGCAGGCGTAGATCGGGCTCACCACGGTGACCGGGGCCCGGCTCAACGCCTGGAACAGTGAGGCCACCGCCAAGCCTTGAAAAACCCCGGCCAGACCGCAGATCAAAAGGTATTTCCCGGGCAGGGTCTGGATGCTTCTCGCCACCTGCCGGTGCAGAATGACCGAGAGGATAACGCCGCCGACGGCCAATGCCAGGCCCGCCGTAACCAAGGGCGAGACGATATCGGACACCACGTGTCTACTTATGACATCCCTGCTGGCGAAGGTGGCCGCTCCGCACAGGGCCAGCACGTACCCCAGGCGCCTTACTTGTGTGACCGCTCCGCCGGAGTTCGAGCCCCGCCTGGGCATCACGACCATAAAGAGGCCGGCGACGATTACCGGCGTGCCCACGGTGATCAGGAGGTTGGGACGTTCGCCAAGCAGGAGCACACCCAGGGTGAATGCGATGACCGGTTGGATGCCGGCCATGGGGACCGCCCGGGCCGCTCCAACCATGGAGATGGCGGTGATGAGCAGGAGCCGGGCCATGGGGTATCCCATGATGCCCAGGACCAAGATCCAACCCATGGCCGTGAGCGAGAGGGACTTGATCTCATCCAGGTTCAGGACCAGGGCCAGGCCCGTCACCAGTACCACGCCGCTGAGCACGGTCAGCAGCGCCGCCGTGGGCGCGGGCACCCGCTGGGTGCCCACCCTGATCAGGACGTTGCCGCTGGCGAATCCGCAGGCCGCCAGGAACGCAAAGGCGACTGCTAGCGCCAAAGGCCCTCCCGATATCTCCGTTATAACCCTGTGTAACCCCGGCCTCGCGGCCTCGCTGATTGGTCCTTGGGCTTTAGGCCGCCCACTCGCCAACCCGTTCACCGATCATGATGGCGGTGGCGTTGGCATTGGCCCGGGGCACCTGGGGCATGACCGAGGAATCGGCGATCCACAGACCCTGGAATCCCTTCACCCGGCACTGCTGGTCAACCACGGCCATGGGGTCGGAGTCGGGCCCGATCTTGCAGGTCCCTGAGACGTGCCGGGCCGTGCCCACGGTCCGGCGGATCCACAGGTCCAAGGCATCGTCGGCGGCCAAGACCTCGTCGGAGGGCGCCACCCGGTATTCGGACACGTTTTTATAGGAGTCGGTCTCCAGGAGCTTCACCGCCAACCGGATGCCATCCCGCATGCGGCGCATGTCCTCGGGATGGCTGAAATAGCGGTAATCGAACCTGGGCTGAACGGTGGGGTCCGCTGAATCCAGCCGGACGTAACCGGACCCGGCGGGCAGCTCGATCACACAGGAGATCCGGCCGATGCGCTCGGGCAGCTCCTCTCCGGTGAAAGGGTTGAACACCGAACTGGTCGTCATCATCATGTCGTTGGAGTCTTTGGAGCCGCTGGCCGTGTACCGCAGGGCGATCCGCACACCGGAGGCGTCGGGAGCCAGGGTTATGCCGTCCTTCACCCGGAAGGAGATCGGGGCGATGGGATGATTGCGCAGGTTGGCGCCGACACCAGGGGTGTCCTGCAACACCGGTATGCCGAACTCCTCGAGTTGGTCCCTGGGTCCGATGCCCGAAAGCATGAGGATGTGGGGCGATTTCAACGCTCCCGCCGAGAGCACGACCTTGTTGCTCTCCACGGCGAACACCTCGCCGCCGCTCTCGACTTCCACACCGGTGACCTGACCGGCTTCGGTCAGTATCTTGCGGACGAATACGTTGCCGCGGATGGTGAGGTTGAGCCGGTGGCGCATGGGCCCCAGGTGGGTGATGGCGGTGCTCATCCTCACGCCGTTCTGGTTGTTCATGGGCACCACGCCCAATCCGGTGGGGTTGGGGCCGTTCATGTCTTCGGTGGTGTCGTACCCCCGTTGCAGGCAGGCCGTGTGGAACGCCGACTGAATGACCGGCCACGTCTCGCCCACCTTCCGGCTGATGGGGAGGGGCCCATCCGTCCCGTGGAAATCGTCTCTGATGTCCAGGTCGGTCTCCGCCTTTCGGAAATATGGCAGGACCTTGGTGTAGGACCATTCGTCGTTGCCCCAGGATTCCCAGTCGTCGAAGTCCTGGGGGATGCCCCGTAGATAGACCTGGCCGTTGATGGAACCGCCCCCGCCGATCACCTTGCCCTGGGCCACGTGAATCTCGCCCTGCTCTTCGGTGATGGTGCCCCGCAGGGCCCAGTTGTGCTTGGAATCCTCGGCTTCGGCCGCCCTGGTGTGGCCGTTCTGGATGTCGGCGGGCAGGTTGCTCAGGTCGGGATAGTCCGTTCCCGCCTCAAGGAGCAGGAGATTAGTGTTCACATCCTCGGCCAGTCTGGCGGCGACCACGGAACCCGCGGAACCTCCGCCGACCACGATCACGTCGTATTTCATTGCTCTCCTCCGGTTCCTCTATGGGGTATCGATCTAGAGGGCGTTCAGGAAATCCTGGGCGTTGATCACCGTGCCCTGGCGTGGGTAGACCTTCTCGGTCAGGACCCGGTGCACCTCGGGGTCGGCGTCGGAACAGGCGTCCGCGACCACTATGAACCGGTAATTCACGTCCACGGCCCAGCGGACGCAGGACAACACACAACCGCTGGTCGCCACTCCCATGATCACCAGGGTGTCGCGGCCCATCTCCCTCAGGGTTACGTCCAGATTGGTGGTGGAGAAGGGGCCGGGTCTGATCTTGGTGATTACCATTTCGCCGGGGGCCGGCGGCACTCCTTGGTGGAGCTCAACGTCCGGAGCGTATTCGGCGAAGGCGCCGCCCCGATGCACCACATAGATGACCGGGATGCCGGCGTTCCGCGCGCCCTGTAGCACCTGGGACGCCTGTTTCACCACGTTCTCCGGCTCACTGGCGACGGTGTCGATGATCCTCTGCTGAAAGTCCATGATCAGGACCACGGTCCTATCGTGGTCGATCTTCAGTGGCTGAGTCATTTCAAAGCCTCCTCCCTGAATCAGATTCCCAACGAAATCGCAATCAAAATCCCTGACAAAATTTCCACCAGCCAGCGGTATATGGATACCCGGCCAGTGAACAGTCGCGGGCTATTATAAGGGCAATGAGCGGTCCAGCGGTACCCGGCGCCAGATCGTTCAGGTCATCAGGAAACGCGGTGAACAAGATGCCATCCGCCAGGGTCTCCGTGACGGTAGAGGCGAAGGTGTCGCCCCGTTTTCGCCATCAAACTCCAAGGAGAGGAGATCTGGCTGGGGCGATAAAACCGGAAGCCAGTGCTCAGCCGCCGTTGACCCAAGCCGTGATCAGGTGGTGGGCGATGGCGATGGGCTGGGGGACGGCCAGGGAATCGTTCTTACCCTCCAGGGCCAGGACCACCTCGCCGCGGGTGAACCATCTGACGTCGTTCATCTCGTCATCATCGAAGTTTATCTCGGTTGTCGCCGCGTCGGCGTGACAGCCGATCATCAGAGACGACGGGAAGGGCCAGGGCTGGGACGAGTGATAGCGGACCTGGCCGACCCGGATGCCCGCCTCCTCCATCACCTCACGGGCCACGGCCTCTTCGATGGACTCGCCCTGGTCCACGAACCCGGCCAGGGCCGAATAGGTGTTGGTGCGCGCCAGACGGCCCCGGCGGGACTGTCCCAGCAGGCAACGGTCGCCGTCGGACACCACCACGATCACCACGGGGTCGGTGCGGGGATAGGTCTCCACCTCGCACTTAGAACATTTGCGCACCTGCCCGCCGCGCTTGACCAAGGTCTCGCCGCCGCAGATGGCGCAGAAACCGTTCCGGTTGTGCCAGTTGATCTGGGCCCTGGCCTGGGCGACGATGCCCGAGTCGGGGCCGCTGAGTATCTCCGTGACCGACCGGGCGTCCACGAACCGGAACCCGTTCCCTTCGCTCAGTTCGGCCACGGCTTTCTCCTGGGCGGATATGTCGACGACGAAATGGGCCGCGCCGTCCAGGAGTCCCAGGAACATGGGGACCGCATCGACACCCAGGCGTTCCAGATCGGCGCTTCCGACCCAGCCCAGGCCGTCCTCGCCGCCGTCGGACACCAGTACATTGAGGTCCCGCAAGGGCAGGAACCTGCTGGTGGGGTCTTTGGTCCTATCGGCGATCCACTGGTCGTCGCGGCGTACCTTTTCGCCCCGGTCAACCGGATTTCCCGAGTAGACATGAGAAATATTCAACTGTGCGTCCCCCGCTTTGTGTTTAATCGGCCTTGATCAGCGTATCTATTCTGGAGGTATCTATCCGGGGCGGCGATCCATGCCAGCCTGAAACTGCCGTGTCTCTTATTCTGGTTCGCTTGGCGCGATAAGTCCACCGGTCCCAGCCGAACGGCGAAATTATACTCGATGCAGGTTCAAGACTCCGGCCCGAATGGAGAGCGGACCGGGCGATACGGGTGTTTAGTTTCAGACCTCAAGACCGAATCTTGCCCTGCGGAAGGTTCCTCGCTATCATGCGGCCAAAGTTAATAATCTGCGGCATCCACAAGGGAGGGACCTGATGGCACGTACACCCACCGTAACCCGAGACCAGGTACCGGAGCAGTTCCGCGAAGCCTTTGACCATGAAACGGCCGGCAGCGGGGGAGTGGTGGAAAGCGGGCCGGGCTCGGTGATGATCAACAGCCCGGAGATGCGAAAGAGGGCCAATCACCTGGTGACCTACTTCCGGCAGACCTCCACGCTGCCACAGAAGATCCAGGAGATGGCGATGATACTGACCGCGCGGGACAAGGACTGCCAGTACATCTGGTACGCCCACGCCGCCAGGGCCCGCGAGCAGGGGATCAGCGACGAGTTCGTGGACGCCCTGCGGGACAAGAAGCCCCTGCCCAAACTACCTGACGACGAGCAGATCGTGGTGGACTACGCCACCGAGCTGTTCACCACCAACCGGGTGAGTCCGGGGACGTTCCAGGCCGCCCTGGACCATTTCGGGGCCCAGTTGCTGACCGAGCTGACCACCATGATGGGGTATTACTCCCTGCTGGCCCTGAACGTCAACGCCTTTGAGGTCGACCGGCCGGAGGGGGGAGAGAAGCCCTTGGTGGTTTAGCCGCCGTGTCCGGCTTGTTCCGCGTAGGCCGCGTATTGTCGAATCAAACAGGGCCCCACTCGAAGGTTCGAGTGGGGCCCTGTTGTGGCTCTGGGGATTAGAGGCTCACTAGAGATTGAGTGAGTGCTCCTCGTAGTCCTTCACCTTGTCGTAGATCTGCAGGCGGTGGCGGGCGGTCTCCAGGATGAAGATGCTGTCGTTCTGGTCCACGTTTACCGCCACGGGCCGCCGGAAGCGCCACTCGGGTTCCATGTTGGCCCGGCGCCGGGCCTTGATGATGTCCGGGTTGGCGTCGATGTAGGTCTGGGTCCAGGGTGAAGGCTGTTGGGCGTCGCCCACCAGGGTGGTGACGAACCGGCCATCGGGTCCGTACACCTGCACCCGGTGGTTGCCCCAGTCCGTTACGTAGACATCGCCCTCGGAGTCCACCGCCACGCCGGTGGGGCCGTGCAGGTCTCCGACACCGCCATCGTTACCCTGGAACATGACCAGGAACCCGCCTTCGGCGTCGAATTTCTGTACCCGGTTGTTCTTCCAGTCGGCGACGTAGATGTTCCTCTCCCGGTCCAGGCAGATGCCCCAGGGAAGGTTGAACTCGCCTTCGCCCTGGCCCGGCCGGCCGAAGCCGCTGAGAAAAGCGCCGTCTTTGGTGAACTTCTGGATGCGGTTGTTGGCGCTGTCAACCACGAAGATGTTGTCGTCGCCGTCCAGGGCGATGCCCGACGGCCCGTCCAGCTCTCCCTCACCGCTGCCCGCGGCGCCCCACGAGGACAGGAATCCGCCGTCTTTGTCAAAGACCGAGATGCGGTGCAGGTAATCATCGGAGGTATAGACGTTGCCTTCGCTGTCCAGGTCGATGGACCGGGGCCAGATGAACTGGCCGTCGCCCCGTCCGAAGCCGCCGAACTGGCCCAGGAACTGGTGGTCGCGGGTGACCCGGGTGATGCGCTGGCCGATCTCCTCGACGCCCCGGTTGATGACGTAGATCAGGTCGCCCTCGCCCAGGACGAAGTCCTGGGGCGACCAGAAACCCTGCCCGGACATGCCGTACATGCCGATGCAGTAGCTGTAGTCAAAAACGCGCCCTGCGGCGACGGTGGTTAACATTCGGTCCCTCCTAGTATCACGTCCAAATGGAATTGATGCTGTGGGCAACGCCCCCATCCTAACCTTCCCCCGTCGCGGGGGAAGGGACTAGTTCTCACCCCTTTAGAGGGAGAGTTAGAGTGGGGGCGAAATGTATTCGTCAGTCTTATCTAGGTTCGGCGCAGCTTGACGAAAAACCGGAGCCG
>JACZXN010000088.1 GCA_022571575.1 Chloroflexota bacterium
TAACATAAATCCACAAATCGAAGCCTCTGAGCCGAAGTCCGGACCGGTATCCGGCGACCCGGTCTCGGCACGGCCGGAAGAACGAGACCCAAGGCGAACATCGCCCTCCGCTCCGAGGAAACTCCTGGCCATGATGGCTGGTCTGATGGACCTCATGGTGGACGGGTTGGCCCCCGGCGTGAAAAAGCAGCGCCGGGCCTACGAATTGATCGTCGTCGGCGCCGGACCCGCGGGCACATCCGCGGCGATCTGCGCGGCGAGTGAAGGGATCGACACCCTGATAATCGAGGCCGGGCAGGCCGCCGGACAGACCAATCGAGGAGCACAATTCATCGAGTGTATCGACAACTGCGCCGCGAACCCCAGGGGAATCACCCTGGGCGGCCTGGCCGACTTGGCCGATGGCCAGGGCCGGCGTTTTCTTCTGGACCTGCAGCCGGGGTCGGAGGTTACCGGCATCCGTGCGGAAGGCGGCTGCTGGCGAGTGGAAACAAGGCAGGGGAATTGGCTTGAGGCCAGGTCGCTTATCCTGGCCCCGGGTTTGCGCCGGCGCCGTCTCAACGTGCCGGGAGAGAGATCCCTCGCCGGCGCCGGGGTGCATACATGCGCCAACTGTGAAGGGCCGGTCTACGCCGGGAAGGACCTGGTGGTGGTCGGCGCCGGCGATTCGGGAATCGAGCAGGCATTATATCTCGCCACCTTCGCCAAGAGTGTTACGGTGGTGGAACAGAGCGCCCGGGCCCGGTGCGGCAGAGAACTGTACCGCAGGGCTAAAGCTCATCCCAACATCGTTTTTAAACTCAACCGCATCGTCCGGGAGTTCAAGGGCAGCGGGGCGCTGAGTTCGGTGCTCATTGAAGACGCCAAAACCGGTGAGATCGAGGAGCTGTATTCCTCCGCCGCATTCATAACCATCGGCCGTGAACCAGCCACCGGCGTTTTTCAAGCGTCGGTGGACCTAGACCAAGGCGGGTTCATCAAGACCGACCGGAGCATGCAGACGAAGTTGCCCGGGGTATTTGCCGCGGGACACGCCCGTTCCCCCCGCATCCGGGGCCCAGAGGACGCCGCCGGCGAGGGCTACAAGGCGGCCACGCTGGTCCGCAAATACCTGCATAAAGCGAGAAGTTAGACGAGCAAAACGCCTCAGATAACAAAAAGGCCGCCCGGTAAAGGACGGCCTTTTTCCATTTTCTGATTATCGCCGGGGCTTGGGGATTATCGCCGGAGGCTTAGGCGGATTTTCGCCGCAGCGGGGAACTCACCTCGTGGAGGAAGCCGAGTATCTCTTTATTTGATTGCCACACCCCGGTTTCGTGGTAGGGTAGCCCCTTCTCCTGACAGAACGCCCGCACGATCACCTGGGCTTTCTTCAGGTTGTTGCGGGGCATGTTGGGGAACAGGTGGTGTTCGATCTGGTAATTCAGCCCGCCGTACCAGAAGTCGGCCAGGGGGCTGCCATGCACGTTCCGGGCAGTCAAGGTCTGTTTGTGCAGAAAGTCCATCTCGGTGTCTTTGTCCAGGATGGGCATGCCCTTGTGGTTGGGGGCGAAGACCGAGCCCATGTAGATCCCGCCCAATGCCCGGTGCACCGCGATGAACAGCGCGCCTTGCCAGGGGCCCAGAAAGAAGAAGATGAGGCCCAGGTAGGCGGTCAGCCCGGCGACCACCAGGACCGGTTCGACGATGGGATACCGCATCCGCCCTTTGCGCATCTGGTAGGCGATGCCGCCGAAGAGCAGGCTGAACGAAGTCAACGCCAACATGGGATAGAACAGGAAGGCCTGGTACCTGACGGTGAGACGGCCGATGCCCTTCATCGCCAGTGCTTGTTCGTGGGTGAAGGCGAGAAGAGAGACCTCGATATCGCCGTCGATGTCAATATGATTGGGGGCCCGGTGGTGGGTATTGTGCTTGTCCTGCCACCAACTGGGCGTCATTCCCGTTAGGAACCCCACAGCCAGGAGCACCCAGTCGTTGCGCTTGGCCGACATGAATATCTGGCGGTGTCCGGAGTCGTGTCCCAAGAACCCCAGGTTGGTGAACACCAGGGCCAGGAAAACGGCGTTCAGCATCTGTATCCATAAGACGCCGCTGAATATCACCAGCAGCGCCACGCTGGCGGCAACCATCGCCACCACACTGGGTATCTTCCAGGCGTAATAACCGTATTGCCGGTCCAGCAACCCCGCCGCGGTCACCTTGCGCTTCAGTTCCAGGTATACCCTGTCGTTCTCCCGCCTGGTGAGGGGTTCCGCCGAGTCCAGTGCGGCGCTGGGACTGGGGACGGCGCGGACCGCGGAACCGATCAAATTCTCTGTACTGATTGTATTCATCTCCATCGGTGCTAGACATGATTCGGCGGAGAGTACATCACACTGAATACTCTCCGCCGGATGCTCTGCCAAAGTATAGCGGGTTGGCTCCCCGGCCGACAACCGTGGCCGAAACAAGTTGCGAGGATTCTCTCGCGGCGTGAACTTCGTATTCTTAGGTTTACGTGGCTCAGGGCTAGGCGGCGACCGCCTTGGCCGACTCCTCGCGTATGTTTTGGGCCGACGCCTTCAGGGCGTTCAAGACGATGGCCGGCGGCGCCGGGGCCACCGATGTGTAACTGACCCCCATGGCAAGCAGGTCTTGTGGAGTGAACCGGCAGGAGGCGTGGTTCACCGGGATATAGACCTTGGCCTTCCCCACCGCCTTGACCTTGGCGGCCAGGTCCTCGAAGGTCTGCTTCAGGCGAGGGTCGGTCGGGTCGTTCATCCCCAGCACCATGCTGATGTCAGTGGGCCCAAGAGCGATGAGGTCCACGCCGTCCACCGCGGCGATGTCGGCAATCTCATCCAGGCCGCGCTTGTCCTCGGTCATGACGATGAGGAGGACCTCTTCGTCGGAGGTGCGCATGTGCTCGGTCCAGGGTATGGAGCCGTAACCCGCGGCCCGCGAACTGCCGGCCCCGCCACGGTCTCCAAGGGGCGGGTACCGGATGGCCTCCACCGCCCGCCTGGCGCCCTCGGCGCCGGCGATGTGGGGCACCTGAATGCCCTGGGCGCCCATGTCCAGCAGGCGCAGGATGGTCTTGGGGTTGTCGTCCGGGACGCGGACCACGGGCGTGATGCCGCACAGGTCGGCGACCCGGATCATCTCGCCCACGGTCTGCAGGTCGAAGACCGAATGCTCCATGTCAATGAAAGCGCCGTCAAAACCGGCCAGGGCTATTATCTCGATCACCGCCGGGTCGGCGAAACCCACGTGACTCACGATCGCCAGGCCGCCCTCGCGCATCACCTTCTTGATCCTATTCGGTTTCATATTCGTCTCCCCTTTTTCTCACCCGTCAATCCGCCGCTGGGGGCACGAAAGTCCCGGAGCGGTTTTCGATATCTCAAGCTGGATCGAGTGTAGACACGGCCAGTTCCGGTGTCAAACTGGGGAGGCCTTTCCTGGGAAGGTTTTTCCGAGAAGGACGCCGGAACTAACGGGAGGCCGGGTCTTCCACCAACTCCACGGGGTCGCCCACCGATACCGTGCCGGTGGTTTCAACCGCGCCATAGACGCCGAAGTAGGGAGCGCGGTCGCCGGGACGGTAGCTGAGGAGCAGCCTGGGGACATCGAAGTCCCGCTGGCCGGTCTCGGGGTCCAGGGTGGTGACGGCGCAACGGGGGTCTGGGGCCACCATCCGCAAACGCAGGTCCGGGCCTATCCGCACCACGCCGCCCAGCCAGGAGTCCTCTTCATGGGGAGAGCAGCCGTCGATGAGGAAGTTGGGCCGGAACCTCTTGCCTTCGAACCTTCGCCCGCCGGTCACTCGCTCCCCCAAATATTCGATGGACGCCTGGGAGAGCAGGGAAACGGGATATTCATCGAAGCTTTCGCCGGGGTTGTCGGTCTTCACCAACCGTACCGGCGAACCGCAGAACGCGGTTAACGCCTCGCTCCACGGCCCGGAGACCTGGCGGCCCGGAACCTGGCGGCCCCAGATCACGGTGCTCATGGGGCTGCCCAACTCCGTTGGTCCTTCCACTTGCGTTCCGTCGGGGAACCGGAGGGTCAGTACCTCGGAATCGGCGGAGTATCGGGCTTTGACCAAGACCAGCCGGCCCTCCTGGCGTTGTGTCAGCAACCGCCCTCCGGCGTCAACCAGATGGAACCGGCGGTCTTCGACGATACCGGAGGACCCGACCGTCACGGATGCGGGCTGTTCCAGGGACAGGGACTTCACGGGCGAGGTGAAGATCGCCGCGACAGAACGCAATGGGCACCCCCGAGTCATGGCAGGTTTTAGGGCCGGTTTTGCAGCGCGGCCTAGCCTTCGCCGGGCCGCGTGCCCAGGATAACCGGAAGCCGCCCCGATGTCCCGTCTCGGTGCAACACCTCCAGCACGATCTCATCGCCGGGTCTGGTGTTGTTGGTCAGGTACACGATCAGATCGGTCATGTCCCTTACCCTAGACCCGTTGATGCCGGTGATGGTGTCGCCGCCCAGGGCGTATTGTATCCCGTTCACGATCTCGGTGCGGTCGCTGCCGGTGAGGCCGCCTTCATCCGCCGGGCCGTCCGGGTTCACGCTGATCACCAGGGCGCCCTGAGTGCCCTTGGGCAGTTCCATCAGTTGGGCGACGTCCGGCCCCACGGAGGCCCCGGAGATGCCAAGCCAGGAATACTCGTACTTCCCGTTCTCGATCAGGGCGGGCACCACCATCTTGGCGATGTTGATGGGCACGGCCAGGCCGACCCCGGCGCTGCTGCCGGAGCGGCTGATTATCTGAGTGTTGATGCCCACCACCCGGCCGTGGCGGTCCAGCAGGGGGCCGCCGGAGTTGCCGGGGTTGATGGGGGCGTCGGTCTGGATCACCTCGGGAATGGTGAATTGGCTGGACCCGCTGCGGATGGTGCGGCCCACGGCGCTGACGATCCCGCTGGTCATGGTGAACGACTGGCCGAAGGGCGCGCCGATGGCCACGGCAAGCTGTCCCACCAGGACAGTGGAGCTGTCGCCGAGTTCGATGGGAATCAGGTTGTCCACCGTTTCTTCCAGTTGCAGTACCGCCAGGTCTGAATCCTTGTCCCCTCCCAGCACCCTGGCCAGCACCCGGGTCCGGTCGGCGAATATCACGGTAACAATCTCAGCACCGTCCACCACATGCTGGTTGGTGACGATCCGGCCCTTGTCGTCCCACACGAACCCGGACCCCTCCCCCCGATCGAAGAAATTATCGGGAGCCCCGGGCACGTTGGGGAACCGGCCGGTGCCGTCGTTCGCCTCCCTACTCTGGATCACCTGGATGTTGACCACCGAGGGCAGGGCCTTCAGGTAGATGCGGTTCATGACCGCTTCTTGGGCCGCGACCAGATCGTCGGCGGCGCTATCCCCCAAGGTGAAGGCGGGCTGACCGGTCTGGGTGGTTCCCACCGCCGCCGCTGATCCCGGAGTTGCAGTGGCGCTTCCCCCACAGGCTGCGATGAGGAACAGCATCAGCCCCAGCGCACCGGGGAATAACCAGGTTTTAAGATTCCTCTTGCCAAGCGGCTTCAATCGTTTCATTCTCGACCGGGTCCCTAGTTTGATTTCCCAAGTTCCAATATAAATAAAATACGTGATTTAATCACGCCATGGATTCCGACTCAAGCACGCCATGGAAATTGGCGGCCATTTAACCCGTGCGTTTCTTGCCCGTCTTCTCCTCGAATAACTGCCAGGTGAGGTCGTTGAACGGGTAGTACTTGCCGGGAGAGCACTGCTCGATCTCCAGTTGGGCCTTGATCACCTCTTCCACCTCTTCACGTTCGTGGGCGATGCGGATAACCTCATCCACCACGGCGGCGGGCACCACCACGGCGCCGTCATCGTCACCCACCACGGCGTCGCCGGGACGCACCAGGACCCCGCCGCACTGGATGGCGTCGTTGACCTGCCAGGGCCAGAACTCGGCGGGACCCTGTTTGGCGGTGGTATTGGCGGCATACACCGGGAAGCCGTATCCCTTGAGGGTGTTGCTGTCCCGGGCCGCGCCGTCGGTGACCAGGCCCCCAGCCTTCCGCTGCATCATGCGCAGGAATTTGATGTCGCCGCCCACGGAACTGTACTCCCAGCCCATGGCGTCGATGACCAGGACTTCCTCGGGGCCGCATAGCT
Source organism: Chloroflexota bacterium (assembly GCA_022571575.1). The sequence goes on from JACZXN010000088.1 coordinate 6,136, forward strand.
CGATGGCCACGTATTCGGCCGATTGGTCGCCCTTGGGCTTGTCCCCGGCCAGGTCGGGCCGGTGGGGCACAAACCGGAGGGTGACAGCCCGGCCGGCCATGTGCTGCCCCGGCTGCAGGGGCTTGGCCCCTTCGATAAAACTCATGGGCCAGCCCATCACCCAGAGGCCATCGATCAGGGTCTGGGTGGGAATGTTGCGGAGAACCTCCAGGGTCTCGCCGGAGATGGGATCGGCGTCGGGCATTTTTGCCCCCTTTTCATTGTTGGTTTGGTCGTAGCCGGGTCCTTCGACAGGCTCAGGACGAACGGTAAGGGCACCTCATTTCGTTCGTGGTGAGGTTGTCGAACCAAATATTGAGCCGGCGGTTTAAGTTTCCATCCGGGCGGCCAGTTGGTCCAGGTGGTACTGGGTGTCGCCCAGGTTGGCCTCGGCGATCTTGGCCCTGGCGGAATAGAGCTGCATGTCGTGTTCCACGGTGAAGGAGATCCCGGCGAAGATGGAGTGGCCGGCCTCGGTGGCCATCCGGCTGAGGCTGCCAGCCTGGGCCTTGGCCATGGCCACCTCATCATCCGCGGGCATTCCCTGGTCCAACTTCCAAGCCGCCTGATAGGTGAGCATCCTGCCGCCGTCCACCGCGACCCTCAGGTCGGCGCAGCGGTGCTGAACGGCCTGGAACGTCCCGATGGGCCGTCCGAATTGGACCCGGTTACCGGCGTATTCCACCACCATCTCCAACACCTTTTGGGCCCGGCCCAGGGTCTCGGCGCACTGGAGCACGGTGGCCCGCTGAACCGCCAGGTCCAAAGCCGGCCGTCCTTGGGCGATCTCGCCCAGCACCGCGTC
>JACZXN010000089.1 GCA_022571575.1 Chloroflexota bacterium
CGACACCCCTGAGGTGATAAAGTTGGTGGACGACATCTGCGCCGGCGTGGTGCAGGTGATGGTCTTCCAGACCGGCGTGGGCACCAAGGCGCTCTTCGACAGCGCGGCGTCCCAGGGTAGAGGGCCGGAGATACTCGAAGCTCTCGCCGGTGTCACCGTCATTGCCCGCAGCCCCAAGCCCGCCGCCGTGCTGCGCCGCAACAAGGTCCGCATCGATCACATGCCCCCGGAGCCCTTCACCTCCGCCGACCTCATCGCCGCCATCAAAGATCTCGACCTGGCCTCTAAAGAGGTGGCGGTGCAGGCCTACGGCGGTCCCAATAACCTGCTGACCCAGACCCTGAAAAAGCGGGGCGCCACGGTCCGCGAGGTTTCCCTTTACACCTGGGGCCTGCCGGAAGACGTCACCCCCGCATTGGGATTGATCGAAGCCTTGGAAAAGGGCGACATCGACGCCATCGCCTTCACCAGCCAACCCCAGATCGGCAATCTCCTGGCCATAGCCGCCCAGGCGGGTAAAGAGGAATCGCTGCGGAACATCCTGGCCCGAGGGCCGGTGGTCGTGGCCTCGGTGGGTCCGGTCTGCACCAAGCGCATGATTGAAGCCGGCTTCCGGGTGGATGTTGAGCCGGAGCACCCCCACATGGGCAACCTTATCTTGGCACTGGCGGAACGCCTGGGCCCGGACCGTGTGGCAACCGGTTAACCCCCTCGGGAACGGCCTAAACGAGAAACGGACGGCCGTTGGCCGTCCGTTTCAATCTCACCTTTACACCCGGGGCATATTCAACTCTTTATCCAGCGTTTGAACCGGTCCCAGGGAGACTCAGGCAGGTCCTCGATCGACTGTCCCCGCCACCTCTTTTCGATTGATACGTTCTTGGGAGTGACGAAGAAGAGAAGGTAACCCACCACCAAAAGGGCCAATCCGACCCAGATCAACAACCAGATCTGAAGCAGGGCGGTGACGATGAGTACCATCAGGCCCGCCATCAAAATCTTGCCGGGCGTTATGGAGGGCCAACGTTTGACGGGCGTAAAAGAGACCGGAGCCTTGTTGGACGGGGTGGACTGGCGCGCCGCCCTGGGGCGGTCGTCAAGGGGTTTTTCCATCTCCCCCACCGTCTCTTCGGGGGCGACTTCACCGGCCTTCTTAAGGATCTCTTCGATCTCTTTTTGGTACTTTTCAGGCATAGTCGCTGGGTGTTGGGGAATCAGGCGTTATTTCCATTCTAAACGACTCCCGACAGAGGGCTTGGCCTTGGGATCCGCCCTACCCGGTTTCCTGCCGCCGCCACACCACCCACGCACGCGCGTCCGCTCGATTATCAGCCTCGATTATACTGTATATAACCGCTAGCGTGAAGGCGTATAAGTGAGCCTGTCCAGGCATGGATTCCGGGCCGGTATGGACCCTTATTATCGACCTATTCAACGGCTTTCCGGCCTTCGTAGCGTCCAACCCGGCCGGTGACCAGGAATATCACCCTCTCCGAGATGTTGGTTGCCCGGTCGGCGATACGCTCCAGGTCATGGGCCACCCACAGGAAATGGGTGGCCGCCACAATGGTGTGGGGATGTTGCCCCATGTCCAGGAAGATCTGCCGGCAGACCCCATCGTAGAGGGCGTCTACTTCGTCGTCGGAGTCCCAGACCTCGTTGGCCAGCGCCGTGTCCCGGTCCACCAGTGACTTCATGCTTCCCCGCAGCATGGCGAGGCTCATCTGGGCCATCTGGGGAAGCTGCTTGGGCGTCTCCACCGGTACATCGTCGCCGATAATCATGCAGATCTTGCCGATACCCTCGGCGTAGTCCCCCATCCGCTCCAGTTCAACCGCGATATGCAGAACAGCCAGCAGGGTCCTCAGGTCGATGGCCAGAGGCTGCTGGGTGGCGATCAGGTCGATGCATTTCTCTTCCAGTTCGAAGCGCTTCACATCTATCAGATCGTCCTCGTCCACCACCTCGTAGGCCATGGCCAAGTCCCGCCGCTCCAGGGCGTCCATGGACTTGATGATCGCCCTTTCCACCATCTCGCTCAGGCCCACCAACTCGGCCTGAAGCTCCTCCAGACTTCGATCAAAATCGGCCCTAACCATAACCCCTCCATTGCCCGCCCGAACCTGCTGCTTACCTAGGCCTCAGTCAAAATCAGCCCTATCCGAACCTGCCGGTGATATAGGCCTCAGTGCGCTCGTCCTCCGGGTTGGTGAATATCTGCCGGCTCTCGCCGAACTCCACCATGAATCCCGCCCTGGTCTCATCAACCATCAAGAACGCGGTGAAGTGGGAGACCCGGGCCGCCTGCTGCATGTTGTGGGTCACTATGATGATGGAATAATCCTCCGACAACTCACGCATGAGTTCTTCGATGGCCAATGTGGCGATGGGGTCCAGGGCCGAACAGGGCTCGTCCATCAAGATCACGCTGGGCTCCACCGCCAGGGCGCGGGCGATGCACAGCCGCTGCTGCTGCCCGCCGGAGAGGGACAGGGCGCTGGCCTTGAGCCGGTCTTTGACTTCATCCCAGAGGGCGGCGCGGCGCAGAGACCGTTCCACCATCTCCGCCATGTCGCCCTTGAACCCGTTGATCCGCGGACCGAACGCCACGTTGTCGTAGATAGACTTGGGAAAGGGATTGGGACGCTGGAACACCATGCCGATGAGATAGCGTATCTCCGTGGGGTCGACGTCGGCGCTGTAGAGGTCTCGGCCATCGAACAACACCTCCCCCTCCACCCGGGCCGAGGGGATCAGGTCGTTCATCCGGTTGAAGCACCGCAGCAACGTGCTCTTACCGCAGCCCGACGGTCCAATGATCGCCGTGATGCGGTTGCGGGCCACATCCAGGTCCACGTCGGTGACCACTCTTTTGGTGTCGTAGTAGACGCTCAGGCCGCGAGTCTGAAGGATGACGTCCGGGTTTTGCAATCTACTATCCTTCCCACTTGTTTTGGAAATGGTTGCGGAGTATCACCGCACCCGCGTTCATGACCAGTAGTAGGACCAGCAACACGATTATACCGGCCGCCGCAGCTTCCTGGAATCCCTGCTGGGGCCGGGAGGTCCAGTTGAATATCTGTATGGGCAGCACGGTGAACCGGCTAAATGGGCTGTCCGGAGTGAAGGGCACAAAGGTCAATGCCCCCATGGCGATGAGCGGCGCCGTCTCGCCGATGGCCCGGCTGACCGCCAGGATCACCCCGGTCATGATGCCGGGAAACGCCTGGGGGATCACCATGTGCCAGACGACCTGCCAGCGGGTGGCGCCCAATGCGTAGGAGCCCTCCCGGAGCGATGGCGGCACGGCGCGTATGGCTTCACCAGCGGCCACTATAACGATCGGCAGCACCAGCAACGCCAGCGTGAATCCTCCGGCCAACACGCTCTTGCCCAGATTCATGCTGTGCACGAAGATCTGCAACCCAAGTAGGCCATAGACGATGGACGGCACACCGGCTAGATTGGCGATGTTGATCTTGGCGAGGCGGGCGAATCTGCTGCGGGCAGCGTACTCCTCCAGATATAACGCCGTGGCCACGCCCAAGGTGAACGACACCACTCCGGCAACGATCACCACGTAGATGCTGCCGAACATGGCGGCCTTTATCCCGGCCCGTTCGGGGTGCCGCGATGCGAAGCTGTTCAGGAAGCTCCAGTCGATGCGGGTCACACCCTGGACCAGAAGGTACACCAACAGCACCGCCAGCATGCCCAATGCGATTACCACGGCCAGCAGGCACAGGCCGTGGAAAGCCCGGCCCAACCACTTGCGGCGGGCCCTTCTCCTCTGAAAATCAGTCTGGGAGATCACCGCCACTACTCGTACTCCTCCCGGAACCGGCTGACCACGTATTGGCTCAGAACGTTCATGGCCAAGGTGATGGTGAACAGCAGCAGCGCCACGGCGAAGATGGTTTTGAACTCGATGGACCCGGCCGGCGCGTCTCCCTGGCTGATCTGAACGATAAAGGCGGTCATGGTCTCGATGGGAACAAATGGATTCAGGGTGAAATGTGGGTTCTGCCCGGCGGCAATGGTGACGATCATGGTCTCGCCGATGGCCCGGGAGACCGCCAGGATGAAGGCCGACGCGATGCCCGAGAGGGCGGCCGGGACCACCACCAACGTGGAGACCTCCAGTTTGGTTGAACCCAGGGCGTAGGCCGCCTCCCGCAGGCTCCTGGGCACCGCCCGCATGGCGTCTTCACTGAGACTGGAGACCATGGGCAGGATCATCACGCCCATGACGATGGAGGCGCTCAGGGCGTTGAACACCGCGATGTCCCCGGATATCGCCCGCAGGATGGGAGTCACGAACAACAAGGCGAAATACCCGTAGACCACGGTGGGTATTCCGGCCAGCACCTCCAAGATGGGCTTGACCGGGCGGCGCACCAGGTCCGGGGCGTACTCGCTCAGATAGATGGCGCTGAGCAGGCCCAGGGGCAAAGCCACCATCATGGCCATCACCGCGGTCAGGGTGGTGCCGGCCACCAAGGCCAGAACTCCGAACTGCTTCGAGGAGAATAGAGGCGTCCAGCGGGTGCCGGTGATGAAGGCGAAGAACGAGACCTCAGTGAAGAACGTGATCGCCTCAAAGAGGAGGACGGCCACGATGCCGACGGTGATCAGGATGGACAGGAAGGTGCTGAGAAACAGGAATATGGCGATGGCCCGCTCCGGGAGCGTACGCTTCCAGCCGCCGCGCGTTCCCTTACCCAGGGGCGGGCTCAACACGTCTCTAGCCAATGCTAAACGCACTCCTCATGCCCGGCGGCATCAATCACGGATCTAAGAGGTCGCAGCGTCAGCAACATAGGTTTTGGCACTTGATGATACAAGGTGCTCCAGATGAGTTTGGTCATCGATTGGCGGTCAATATCTCTTCCACGGTCCCCTTTTGCGGGTTCTCTCCCCCGAAAATGGACCCGGTCAGTCCTCTCTCAAACCGGTCCAGCACCAGGTCATGCACCACCTTGGGGAATGGCACGAAGCCCAGTTCCCGCAGCAGATCGGACCGTTCATAACTCACGAAATACCGGACAAAGTCTTTCACGTCCTGCTCCGCCCACGCCTTTTTGCTGACGTAGATGAACAGAGGACGGGAGAGAGGGGCGTAAGTGCCGTTGTTGATGGTTTCGTCCGTCGGAAACACACAGCCGTTCCCGTTGTCGATGGCCACCATCTTCAGGATGTCTTGGTTCTCCACGAAGAACGAGTACCCAAAGTAGCCCAAACTGCTCCGGTCTCCGGCTATTCCCCGCACCAAGACGTTGTCCCGTTCGCTGGAGGTGAAATCCCCCCGGGAAGCCTGAGCCTCGCCGTTCACCGTCTCCGTGAAGTAATCGAAGGTCCCCGAATCCACCCCCGGCCCATAGAGGCGCAGCTTTTCGTCGGGCCACCCTGGGCGCACCTGGCTCCAGCGATTGATCTTTCCTTCCGCTTCCGGCGCCCACATTGTGTGGAGTTCTTCGATGGTCAAGCATTGGACAAAGTCATTCTCCGGGTTGACGCCAACGGTCAGCCCGTCGATGGCCACGGGGAGTTCGATGTATTCAACTCCGGCCTCGGCGCATTTCAGCTCCTCGCTGGGCTTGATCGGCCGTGAGGCGTCATTGATGTCGATATCTCCGTTGCAGAACTTCTTGAACCCGCCCCCGGTGCCCGATATCCCGATCACCAAGCGGGCCGACCCGCCGGTGGAGATGCCCCATTCTTCCACCATGGCCTCGGTGATGGGGAAGACGGTGCTGGAGCCGTCGATGTCCGTGGTCCCGGCCCCGCAGGCGCCGATGAATACCGCGGATACCACTGCGCAAAAAAAAGCCGCCCCCCAGGCTTTCCTGCCCGGAGAGCGGCTTAAAATCCAGATCCTTGTCTTCATCCAGCGTCGATTATATGCCGGGCGAAAGGACCGTGCAATAGGGCCGCCGGGCGTTTTTCCCAGCCATTCCCAGGAGTTGCTATTATACTTGTAGCCACCAGGCTGCTGGCGCTCCAATCGTGGGGGAGACCAGAACCGGGAGAGCGCGGCTGGCCGTTTTAAGGGCCGTTTTGAGGTATTAGCTTGAGTCAGAAACTTGAACTGAGCGTCGTGGACCAATCGCCGGTGCGCGCCGGCGAGTCGGCGGGCCAGGCGCTGCGCGACACCATCGCGCTGGCGGTGGAGGTCGAGAAATTGGGCTACCGGCGGTATTGGCTGGCCGAGCACCACAGCCTGCCCAACTTTGCCGGCACCAGCCCCGAGATCCTCGTCGGCCAGGTGGCCGCCCACACCAAGACCATCAGGGTGGGCAGCGGCGGGGTGATGCTCTCCCACTACAGCGCCCTGAAGGTGGCCGAGAACTTCCGCATGCTGGGCGCGCTGTACCCCGGCCGCATCGACCTGGGCATCGGCCGGGCCCCGGGCAGCGACCAGGTCACCGCGGCCGCCCTGTCCTACCCCGGACAACCCAAGGAGATCCGCCACTTCCCGCGGCAGGTGGTCGACCTGCTGGGTTTTCTGAACAACGACCTGGAAGAGGGCCATTTCTTCTCCGGAATCAGCGCCGGCCCCGGAGAGCCCGAGGTCCCGGACGTCTGGCTCTTGGGCTCCCGCTACGAAAGCGCCCAGATGGCGGCGCAGCTTGGGCTCCCCTTCGCCTACGCCCATTTCTTCGGCATCAACGTGGAAGAGGGACCGGCCATCGTGGAGAATTACCGCAAGAATTTTCAGCCGTCGGAACGTCTCCCCGAGCCCAAGATAAACGTCGGGATCCATGTGGTCTGCGCCGAAACCGAGAAGGAAGCGCTGCGGCTATCGGCCAGCCGCGATCTGGCCCGGCTGTTCAACATCACCGGACGGGCCACGGGGATCCCCTCCCCCGAAGACGCGGCAAACTACCTGTACCAGGCCGATGAAGCGGCCTTCATCAAACAGTACAAAAGGGTCTGCGTTGACGGTGCACCGGAGCAGGTCAAAGAGGGCCGGGAG
>JACZXN010000090.1 GCA_022571575.1 Chloroflexota bacterium
GTCGGGAAAGAATCTCTTATTACCGCGAAGCCCGGTCCCAAAGCCCGGTCCCAAAGCCCGGTCTCATGAAAGCAACGAGACCCTTAGCTTCACCCAGGGCGACGAGAGGGGAATTGCCTATCGCGTGGGGGCCGCCGGTCTAACGGGGGTGATCGCTTACGGTCTCACGGTGGAGCAGTTCCAACGCGTGGGGTATGACGGGCAGCACCACGTCCAGACACTCCCGGACTGCCTTGGTGCTGCCCGGCAGCGTTATTATCAGGGTGTTGCCCCGTATGCCGGTCACCGACCGGCTGATCATGGCCATCGGTGTGAACTCCAAAGTCTTGGCCCGCATCGCTTCCGCCATGCCGGGCACCTCTTTGTCCAGAATGGCCAAACAGGCCTCGGGAGTGACGTCGTAGCGGCCCAGTCCGGTGCCGCCGGTGGTCACGATCAGGTCCACGCCGTCAGAGTCGGCCCACTCGGCCAGCTTTCTCGAGATGGTCTCCTTATCGTCGGCCACGATCTCGTAGCGGACAACCTGGAAATCATCGCCTTCCAGCAGGTCCTTGATGGCCTGGCCGCTGGTGTCGTCGCGCTTTCCCTGAGAACCGGACGTGCTGACCGTGAGCACGGCTAATCCGAACATGGCGCCCTCCGCGGAAAATCATAACACAGGCCAAGTTCAGGCACGACCCAGATAGCCTCGTTGACAAGAAAAAGGGGGCAAACTATAGTCACAAGGCACCAGCCGCCACACCCGGAGGACCGACTGCCCTTGAGTTCAGACCCCGACTGCGTCTTCTGCCGCATCTCCGCCGGCCAAGCACCGGCCAAGTACCGTTACCTGGACGAAGACCTGATGGTCATCGTAAACAAGCTCACCTGGGTCCCATTGATGCTGCTGGTCATGCCCCGTGAGCACATGAGCCAGATACAGATGTGGAGCAGCGGCCTCTTGACCCGCATGGGGAATCTGGCGGTGGACATGGGCGTCATGTACGCCCCCAACGGCTTCCGTATCCTATCGAATTTCGGACGCGACGGCATGCAGAGCCAGAGCCACGGCCACCTACACGTCATCGGCGGAACCGACCTTGGGCCCTACGCGTAACGTAGCTGTCAGCCTTCAGGCGTCAGCTATCAGCAGGGCCCGCGACATTGATCCATTAGGCCATCAGGAGATACCAACAATGGCTGAGACGATTCTTTACGAGAAACAGGGCAACATCGTCACCATGACGCTCAACCGGCCGGACTCTTTGAACGCCATCAACCGGCAGCTGCGGCAGGAACTCTCCGACGCCATCATCCAGTTCGACAGCGACCCCGAGGCCTATGTTGCCATCATCACCGGGGCCGGACGGGCCTTCTGCTCGGGACGGGACCTGAAGGAAAGGGCTGAAGACAACGCCAAGGGCATCCATGTGGATGCGTCCCACAGCATGAGCAAGGACCGGCCGTTCATGTGGCCGAACACCTGGAAGCCACTGATCGCCGCAGTGAACGGGTTCGCCCTGGCCGGCGGTTGGATGATCGCTCAGATGTGCGACCTGCGCATCGCCTCCGAGGAAGCCAAACTGGGCATATCCGAGACCAAGTGGAGCCTGTTGCCTCCTTTCGGCACGATCTTGCCCAAGCAGATGGCCATGTCCGCGGTGCTGGAGTTGGTGCTGACCGCCCAGCCGGTGACCGCCCAGCGAGCCTACGACATGGGGTTCCTGAACAAGGTGGTGCCCGCCGGAGACCTGATGGAAGAGGCCATGGCCATGGCCCAGCAGATCGCGGATAACGCGCCCCTGGCGGTCCAGACCTTCAAAGAGTTGGCCTACCGGGGACTGAACATGTCGGTCCAGGACATCTCAGCCCTGACCTACCAGATGTACGACGCCCTGCTCCTCACCGAGGATGCCAAGGAGGGCCCCAGGGCCTTCGCCGAGAAGCGCAAACCCCAGTGGAAGGGGCGGTAGGACCGCGGCCGGGCACCGCTTGGTCATGCCTATCCGCAGGCTATTCCTGCAGATCGAAAGAGTGTTAACGAGTGTAGGGGCGGGTTTCAAACCCGCCCCTACACGTCTGAAGAGCGATGCGCAGCAGTGGCAAGCCTAGCTAGAAATCGGCCTACAGTTGATATTCCGGCAGCCGGAGCAACTGCTTGGCGATCACCAGCCGCATGATCTCGTTGGTGCCCTCTCCGATGATCATCAGCGGGGCGTCCCGGTAGTACCGCTCCACCGGCAGGTCTTTGAGGTATCCGTACCCGCCGTGGACGCGCATGGAATCCATGGTCACTTCCAGACACATCTCGCTGGCGAATAGCTTGGCCATGCCCGATTCCAGGTCCACCCGCTGGCCGGTGTCCTTCTTGGCCGCCGCGTCGTAGACCAGCAGCCGGGCCGCCTGGATCTTGGTGGCCATGTCGGCCAGCTTGAGCTGGATGGCCTGATGCTCGGCGATGGGCTTGCCGAAGGTCTCCCGCTGCTGGGAATACTTTATGGCGGCTTCAAAGGCGGCTTGGGCCACGCCCACCGCCCGGGCCCCGATGTTGATGCGGCCGGTCTCCAGCCCGCTCATGACCATCCCGAACCCGGCGCCCTCTTTGCCGCCGATCAGGTTGTCCTCCGGGACCGGGTAGTTGTCGAAGATCAACTCGCAGGTGTCCAGCCCCCGGTAGCCCATCTTGTCCAGGTCACGGCCGACCGTGAAGCCGGGGCCGCCCTTCTCCACCACGAAGCAGCTTATTCCCCGGTGCCTGGGTTCCATGTCGGGGTCGGTGCGGGCCAACAGGCAGAACATGTCGCCGTAGCGCCCGTTGGTGATGAACATCTTGGTGCCGTTGATCAGGTACTCTTCGCCGTCCTTGGTGGCCGTGGTCTGCAGGTTGGCCATGTCGGTGCCGCCGCTGGGCTCGGTCAGGGCCAGACCGCCCCGCTTGCGTCCGGCGGCCAGGTCGGGCAGGAACCGCTGTTTCTGCTCCTCAGTCCCGTAGTGGACCAGCACGTAGGTCAGGATGTGGTGGGTGCCGATGGCCCCGCTCAGGGTCATGAACCCCTTGCTCAGTTCCTCGAAGATGTTGGCGAAGGTGGTGTAGTCCAACCCCATGCCGCCGTACTCTTCGGGCACCGTGATGCCGAAGAGGCCCAACTCCTTCATGCGGTCGATCAGGTCGTGGGGCACGGTGTCGTCGCGGTCGTGTTGGCTGGCCACCGGCTCCACTTCCCGCCGCACGAAGTCGCGGACCATATTCACGATCTGGGCTCGGGCCTCGGGAGGTGTAGGCGTCAAAGGGATCTCCTTTTTTCGGGGGAATGGACCTGAAATGGGCCTGCAATAGGGCCTGGGGGTGATTGGCAGTCTATCCCAGGGCCCAGACAGGGTCAAGAACACAAAAACGGCGCCCACGCAGCCGTGGGCGCCGTCAAATCACTGGGTATAAAACTTGGTCAAGCTGAGCTTGCGGCCAGCGCCGCCTGGGCCGCGGCCAGCCGGGCCACCGGCACTCGGAAGGGCGAACAGCTTACGTAATCCAGCCCGGCTTCGTGACAGAACACCACGCTGGCCGGGTCCCCGCCGTGCTCGCCGCAGATGCCGATCTCCAGGTTGGGCTTCTCCCGCCGTCCCGCATCCACCCCCATCTTGACCAACACCCCCACACCGTGGAGGTCTATCGAAGCGAAGGGATCGTGGGGCAGCACGCCCTCGTCGATATACGACCGGAGGAACTTGCCCTCGGCGTCGTCCCGGCTGAACCCAAAGGTCATCTGGGTCAGATCGTTGGTGCCGAAGCTGAAGAAATCCGATTCCTTGGCGATCTCACCGGCGGTCAGCGCGGCCCGGGGCGTCTCGATCATGGTGCCGAACTTGTAATGGACCTTGATTCCCAAACGCTCTTGCACCTGGGCCGCCACCAGACTCAGGTCCTGCCGCAGCCGGCGCATCTCCTCGGCATCCACCGTCAGTGGAATCATGATCTCCGGGTTAACGTCCAGGCCTTCTTTGACCAGCAGGGCGCCCGCCGTGATGATGGCCTCCACCTGCATCCGGTAGATGGCCGGGAAGCTCAGACCCAACCGGCAGCCCCGGTGCCCCAGCATGGGATTCGACTCGCGGAGCGAGTCCACCAGGTGCAGGAAGGTCTCTTTTTCCTCCAGGTCGGCCGGAGAAGCGCCGTCGTGGCGAAGCTCTATCAGCTCGATGAGGAGGGCCTCATAGGGCGGCAGGAATTCGTGGAGCGGGGCGTCCAACAGCCGGATGATCACCGGCCGGGCCCCCATCACCCGCAGGATGCCGCCGAAGTCCTCCGTTTGGAGTTCCCGGACCTGGTACAGGGCCTGGTAAAAGTCCTTGACCGCCTGAGGGGCGTCTTTCTCGTTCTCCTCCCGGAACACCCGGTCGTTGTTCTTCCTCCGCCACGCCTCGGCGGCCTCCGCGTTGAGCAACATCTGGCGAACGCTCGGCAGGCGTTCAGGGTCCAAGAACATGTGCTCGGTGCGGCAGAGGCCGATGCCCTCCGCGCCCATGAGCAAGGCCTGAGTGGCGTCTGACGGGGTGTCCGCGTTGGCCATGACTCCCAGCTTGCGGGTCTGGTCGGCCCAACTCAGCAGTTCCTGGGCTTCCGGCAGGTCGTCCAGGCTGGGATTCACGGTATCCAGTTCCCCCAGATAGACCGACCCCAAGGCCCCATCCATGCTGATCCGCTCACCCTCATGGACCGTCTTACCGTCGGCGGTAAAAACGCCGGCCTCCAGGTCGACCTGTATCCCTTCACAACCGACGATGCAGGGTTTGCCCATCCCCCTGGTCACCACCGCCGCGTGACTGGTCACGCCGCCACGGCTGGTGACGACGCCCACGGCGGCGATGATCCCGTGGATATCGTCGGGTTTGGTCTCCGGGCGCACCAGTATCACCGCTTCGCCGGCGGCGGCCAGGTCGGCGGCCCGGGCCGCGTCGAAGCAGACTATTCCCGAGGCAGCCCCAGGGGAGGCGGGGGCGCCGCGGGCCAGGAACCGGTCTTTCAGGATATCTTCCGGCAGGTCCTCCGAGAATTGGGGAACCAGCAGGCGGGATATCTCTTCGGCGTCCACTCTGAGCAGGGCTTGGGACCTGGTGATCAGACCCTCGTTGGCCATGTCCACCGCCGTCTTCACCGCCGCAAGGGCCGTGCGTTTGGCGTTACGGGTCTGCAGCAGGAATAGGCGGGCGTTCTCGATGGTGAACTCCACGTCCTGCATGTCGGTGTAATGGGTTTCCAGGTTCTTGGCCAGGTCCATCAGCTGGTCGAAACAATCGGGCAGCACGTCACCGAGCCTGGCGATGGGCTCAGGGGTGCGGACCCCGGCCACCACGTCTTCGCCCTGGGCATTGGCCAGGTACTCGCCGTAGACCTGGGCCTTTCCGGTGGACGGGTTGCGGGTGAACAGCACGCCGGTCCCGCTGGAGGGGCCAAGATTGCCAAAGACCATGGACATGATGGTCACGGCGGTGCCCATTTCGTGGTCAATCTTGTTGTGGTCACGGTAGATGATGGCCCGGGGGGTGTTCCAACTGCGGAACACAGCCTCTACCGCCGCCATCAACTGTTCCCAAGGGTCCGAGGGTGGCTCGGACCCAGCGGAGTCCTTGGCCACCTTCTTGAAGTCTGCCACCACCTCTTGCAGTTGCTCAGCCGTCAATTGGTGGTCCTGGGCCACGCCTGCCCTCTGCTTGTGCCCGGCCAGCACCGATTCGAAGGCCTCGGCTGATACATCCATGACCACTTCCGAGTAGACCTGGAGGAAGCGCCGGTACGCGTCGTAGGCCGGCCGCGGGTCTCCCATCATAGTGGCCAGCCCTTCCACTATCTGGTCGTTGATACCCAGGTTCAGAATGGTGTCCATCATCCCAGGCATGGAGATGCGTGCCCCGGAACGCACAGACACTAGAAGGGGACTTGAGGTTGAGCCGAAATTGCGGCTGATGGATTTTTCCAGGTGCCGCATATTGTCTTTGATCGACTCTTCGAGCCCATCCGGCAGGGTCAGGTCCTTGGTCAGGTAATCCCGGCAGACCTGGGTGGAGATAACAAAACCCGGAGGGACTGGCAGCCCCAACCGGGCCATCTCACATAGGTTGCTTCCCTTGCCCCCAAGGAGGTCCGCCATCGAGGCGTTCCCCTCGTCGAACCGGTATACAAGCTTCACGGATTGTGGTGCCTGTATGGTCATGGGCACATCCTCCCAACTCGCCTATTCCCTCGCGGCATATAGGCCCCCGTGCCGAGGGTGGCGGCCCCGGCATCAACCATCGGACTATATATCATGGACCAAGATGACAAATCAACTTGAACAGAAAATAATTATGGCCAGAATTCACGCCTAATCGCCATGAACTTCGCGTTATTCCGGCCAGTGGTTATGGGATTCGCCGGGCTTTGAATAGGTCCACGCGACGCATTCGGGCTAATTTTGCAGGCCCTTAGATCTCGCGGAACTGAGGTTCCGGTTCCGCGATATCGAAACCGCAGTCCCACAACTCGTCCATCTTCGCCTGCTCCTCGTCGGTCAGTTCCGGAGTCTCCAACGCGCCGATGTACTCCTTGAGCTCGCCCAGATTGGTGAAGTTGGGCAGCACCGAGATGATTGCCGGCTGTTTCAACACGAACTGGATAGCGGATTGGGCCATGGTCCGGGTGTCTTCCTGCACCAAGAACCTCACGTGATCGACCTTTCGCATCGCCTCTTCCAGCCATTCGTTCTTGCGGTGGGCCCGGTGGTCGTCGGCGTCGAATACCGGCAGTCCGTGGTCGAACTCCCCGGTCAACGTGTTGGAAGCGTGAGGCACCCGGGATAGCAGGCCCACCTGGTATTCTTCGGCCAGCTTGATCAAGGCTTTGGCCGGGTCCTGCTCCAAGATGCTGTATATGACCTGGGCGCTGGTCACGTTGCGTTCCCGCATGGA
>JACZXN010000091.1 GCA_022571575.1 Chloroflexota bacterium
CCGACCCGGCGGCGTTCCTGCTCCTCTACGACGCCCGCGCCGAGGCCCAAGGGTCCAGTGGAAGCAGGACGATTCCCTTGGAACAACTGGTCTTGGGTCCCTACGAGACCTGTTTGGAAGAGGGTGAGATGCTCACTTCAGTTTCCGTGCCCCAGTTTGCTCCGGAGATGCGGGCAGCCTACCAAAAATTCGGATACCACCAACGTCCGACCCTGGGCTTGGGCGTGGCCGTCAGGTTGGAAAACGGGTCGGTGGCCGAAGCCCGGATCGCCGTGGGCTCCGTGGGTCCCAAGTCGGTGCGGGTACCAGAAGCCGAAGAGTTGCTTCGTGGCAAAAACGTTGCCGATCTCTTGGGGACAGGGTCTCATTCAGGCCCACCGGTGCTGGACGAGGCCGGCCGAATGGCAGCCCAAGCGGCCCAGCCGATGGACGATCTGCACGGGGCTGCCGACTACAAGGAGCACTTGGTCCGCGTCTTCCTGGAACGCGTATTCGCCGAAGCAGTGGGGGCGGCGCCCGCGGCCCGGCGCTCGGCAGCCTGAACGGCTGGAGGGGTACATTGTCCAGCAACGATCGAACGAACGGGCGGGATAACGGGCACAGTCCCGACGTAATCGGATTCACCATCGAGCTTACGGTCAACGGGCGTCGGGTCTCCCTGGACATCCCGCCCCAACTGACGCTCTTGGACCTGCTCCGGGACCGGCTTGGCCTCAAGGGGGCCAAACGTTCCTGCGACCTGCAGGTCTGCGGCACTTGCACTATCTTGGTAGACGGGAAGGCCGTCAGCGCCTGCACCTACCTGGCTTACGAAGCGCGGGGCGCGGAGGTGCTCACCATCGAGGGCCTGGCCGATGGCGACCGCCTCCATCCCATGCAGCAGGCCTTCATTGACAACGCCGCCTTCCAGTGCGGCTTTTGCACGCCGGGGATGATCCTGGCCGCCAAGTCCTTGTTGGACGAAGACCCCCAGCCCAGCGAAGAAAAAGTTAAAGAGTACATGCAGGGCAACATCTGCCGCTGCACCGGCTACCGGAAGATCGTCGAGGCCATCCTGGACGCCGCCGGCAAGACCGGGGGACAGGGTTAGGGGAAAAGCATGGATATCATCGGAGTCTCCGTACCCAGAATCGACGGAGTGGACAAGGTTACCGGCCGCGCCGCTTACGTGGGCGACCTGGAAGTATCCGGAATGCTCCACGGCAAGATACTCCGCAGTCCCCTGCCCCACGCCGTGGTCCGGGAGATCGACGCCAGCGAGGCCTTGAAGCTGCCCGGCGTGGTGGCGGTGCTGACCCGGGACGACCTGGAAGGGCTGGACCCATTCTACGGCGCGGTGGTGCGTGACCGGCCCTTCATCGCCACGGACAAGGTCCGCTATCAGGGAGAGCCGGTGGCCGCCGTGGCCGCCGTTGATCAGGCCACCGCGGAAGAGGCCCTGGACCTGATCCAGGTGGAGTACGAGGAGTTGCCGGTGGTCTCCGATACCGTTGAGGCCCTATCGGGCAATGGGGCGACCGTCCACGAGACCAATCTGTGCAACGAGAGCGGCTACGAGTGGGGAGACGTGGCAGACGCCTTCGCCAAGGCCGACCACGTATTCGAAGACACCTTTACTTTCCCCATGGTCTACCACTACTCCATGGAGCCCCACGCCGTCATCGCCGACTATTCCAACCAGGGAATCACTGTCTGGTCCACGGCCCAGCACCCCTTCCTGGTGCGCGAAGACCTGGCCCGGATGTTCGGCTTTAAGTTGCATCAGGTGCGGGTGGTTGTCCCCTACCTGGGGGGCGGGTTCGGCAGCAAGTCCTACACCAAGCTGGAGCCCCTGGTGGTGGCCTTGAGCAAGGTCGCCGGGCGTCCCGTCCGCATCGCTCTCACCGTTGAAGAAGCCTTCAAGACCATCCGCAGGCATGCCGCCCGGTGCACCGTCAAGACCGGGGTGATGGACGACGGCGAGTTCGTGGCCCGGGAGTGTGTGATCCATCTGGACACCGGCGCCTACGCCGATAACGGGCCCTTGGTGGCCAACCGGGCCGCCATGCGCGTCATGGGCGCGTATCGTTGGGCCAACGTAAAGATCACTTCCTACGCGGTCTACACCAACAGCACGCCCGCCGGTTCCTTCCGGTCCATCGGCGCTCCCCAAGCCGCTTGGGCCAGCGAGTCCCAGGTGGACATCATCGCCCATGCCTTGGGCTTGGACCCATTGGAGATTCGACTAAAGAACCTGGTGGCCAGGGGCGAGGAGTTCCGGCCGGGAAACCGCCCGCTGGACGCCGACCCGGCCACCGGGCTGCGCCTGGCCGCCCAAGCCGTGGGCATGAGCCTGGACCGAGAGCCGGAAGAGCAGGAATCGCCGCTTCCCATAAAGACCGGCCGGGGGCTGGGCTGCAACCTATCGGGCGTGGGCTCGTCGCCAACGTCCACCGCCATCGTCCGCCTGCACGTGGACGGCACGGTCACGGTCTTGGCCGGGACCACCGAGATCGGACAGGGCTCCCGCGGCGTCTTGGCCCAGGTGGTGTCCCAAGAGCTGCAGGTGCCCTTGGATCAGGTGGGCATGGTCTCATCGGACACCGGTATCGTGCCCTACGACCGGTCCACCGGTTCCAGCCGCTCCACCACCATGATGGGTCTGGCGGTGCAGGGCGCGGCCAAGGAAGTGAAGGAACAATTGCTGGAACTGGGCGCCTTGCACTTCGATTGTGCCGAGGAAGAGCTGTCGGTGAACGACGGGCTGGTACTGCGGGGCACAGAGTCGGTCACCTACGGCGCTCTCATCGAGGAGGAGTTCGGAACATATGCCGGCGAACTCCTGGGCCGGGGGTACGTTACTCCCCGCATGAACAACGGCCGGCTGCGCCAGGGGCCCGCGTTCTGGGAGATAGGCATCGCCGCCGCCCAGATAGAGGTGGACACGGACACCGGCGCCATCCGCATACCCCACTATGTCTCGGTGGCCGACGTGGGCGTCGCCATCAATCCCCAGCAATGCGAAGGGCAAGACGAGGGGGCATCCATGCAGGGGCTGGGCCACACCCTGTTCGAAGAGATGATCTATGAAGACGGCCAGTTGCTCAATCCCAACATGGTGGACTACAAGGTGCCCACCTTTGCCGACCTGCCGGGCGACCTGGAATCGATGATGATCGAGAACCATGACGGCCCCGGCCCATTCGGCGCTAAGGGACTGGGCGAGGGCGGTATCGTCTCCGCCGCACCCTCGGTGGCCAACGCGCTATTCCAAGCCACCGGCGTCAGGATCAAGGACCTGCCCCTGACCCCAGAACGGGTCTGGCGCGCGATTCGAGATGCCAAAAAGTGAAGATCTCCGACAGCCTTGAGGTCGAATTCCCCATCCAGCAGGTGTGGGACCTTGTACAAGACCCTCGCCGCTCCATGGGGGCCATGCCGGGAGTCCAGTCCGTCGATATCCGCGATGACACCACGTTCGACCTCACCGTGGCGCAACGGATGGGCCCGTTCCGGGTCCAGTTCCAAGTGACGATGATCCTGGAGGAAGTGACCCCGCCGACTCGCCTGGTCGCCACCGGTCAAGGTAAGGAATCGTCTGGGACGTTGCTGCGGATACCCTCAGCAGTACTGGAACTGGAAGCCCTGGGCGATGAACGGACCCGGCTTTCCTACGAGATAGAGTTCAGTCTAATGGGGAAATTGGGGACCCTTGGTTACCCGATGCTTAAACACAAAGCGGGGGAGATGTCCAAGAAATTCGCCGATAACCTACGGGAAGAGTTATCCAAGACGGCATCCTGAGGTCTTAGCCAAGCGCTTTTTATAAGGAGACCGGCATGAAGATCAAAGCAGCGGTCCTTTACGAATTGGGTGGCCGCCTGGAAGTGGAAGATATCGAGCTGGCCGAGCCGAAAGAAGGCGAAGTGTTAGTCAAGGTGGTGGCTGCCGGGGTCTGCCACAGCGATATCTCGGTCATCGACGGGGTGATTCCTTTCCCTCTCCCGACGGTCTTGGGCCATGAAGGATCGGGCGTGGTTGAGAGCGTGGGGCCTGGCGTTGACCATGTTCAAAGCGGCGACCACGTGATCTTCTCGTTCATCCCGGCCTGTGGGCAGTGCTTCTATTGCCTCAGGGGTATGGCCAACCTATGCGAGCCCGCGCTGCGCCTCGGCGGAAACCTCTTTGACGGCACCTCCCGGTTGACCAACGGCAAGGGCGCGTCTCTCAATCACTTCTCATCCACTTCTTGCTTCGCCGAATACGCTGTGATGCCGCAACAGAGCGCCATCAAGATCGATCCAGACGTGCCTCTGGACGTAGTGGCTCTGATCGGATGCTGCGTGACCACAGGCGCCGGCGCCGTCTTCAATACGGCCAAGGTCTCGCCAGGGAGTTCGGTGGCCGTGTTTGGCTGCGGCGGGGTGGGCCTAAGCATCGTCCAGGGAGCTGCCATCTCGGGCGCTCAACCGGTCATCGCCTTGGACCTTTGGCAGGAACGTTTGGACCTGGCGATGGAATTGGGAGCGACCCACACCATCAACGCCTCCACCGAAGATGGGACCAGGATGATCCGGGAGTTGACCGGGGGGAAGGGTGTCGATTTTGCTTTTGAGGCCATCGGAAACCCGGACACATTTAGTCAGGCGTACCGCAGCATCCATTGGGGCGGCACCTGCGTCTGCGTGGGCGTCCCGGCCGCAGATGCCAAGCTGACCTTCGACAGCCGGTTGATCATGCAGGAACGCACCATCAAGGGCAGCCTGTACGGCTCCTCCAACCCTAAAGTCGATTTCGTGAATCTGGTGGCGCTGTATTCCGCGGGCAAACTGAAACTAGACCAGATGATCACCGGTAGATTCCCCCTGGAGCGCATCAACGGTGCGCTTGAAGACCTGCGGAAGGGTATCGGGGTCCGCAGCGTCATCGTTTTTGACTGATTCTTCGCGACCCATGCAGTAGGAACAAATAGAGCGGGAGGGAACCAATGACATCGGACACAGACCGCCTTTTGCCCAAGCAATTCGGTCCCTTGCAGGGAGTGCGGATCTTATCCACCGGAACTCTCATCGCCCAGCCCTTCGCGGCGAACATCGCGGCCGAGATGGGGGCGGAGGTGATTCAGATCGAGATTCCCAAGACCGGGGACGTGGTCTGGCGGCAATTGGAGTTCATCATGGACGACGCCGATGGGGGCTCAACCTCCGCCGGTTGGGTCCAGACCCGCCGCAACAGCTTTCATGCAACCCTGGACCTGGCTTCCCCCAAGGGCCAAAAGATATTCCTGGACATGATCCCGAAGGTCGATATCTGGATGGAGAGCTCGATCCCAGGGACCTATCCCGAATGGGGCCTGGACGACGCCACAGTCATGGCGGCCAACCCCGGTCTGGTCATCACCCATGTTTCCGGGTACGGCCAGGACGGCCACCCAGATTATCTTGGCCGGGCTTCCTATGATTTCATCGGCCAGGGCTTCGGCGGGCTGATGAATCTCACCGGGTTCCCGGACCCGGAGCCGCCCAGCAGGGCCGCCCCCTGGACCGGAGATTTCATCACCGGCCTCAGTTGCTTGTGGTCTTCATTAGCTGGGTACATCCACGCCCAAAAGACCGGCAAAGGACAGGTCATCGACCTAGCCCAATTCGAGGCCATCCACTACCTGCTCTCCGGCACCATGGTGGCCTATTACGAGTTGGGCATCAACCGGGAACGGGGCGGCAACAAAGCAGGACTATTCCAGCCTTATGACGTTTTCCAGGCGTCGGACGGGTGGGTCAACATCGCCGCTCTTGGCGCCGTTTTCACCCGCATCTGTATCGTGCTCGGCCTCGACGATATCGAGGGGAAATGGAGAAACGCCGCCACAGACCCGCAATCCCCTGAGGGCATCGAGTTTGACGCCATACTCAGAGGCTGGGTGGAGTCCCGTACCGTGAAAGAAGTGGTAGACCTACTAAACGCAGGTCAGGTCGCCTGCACGCCCATCATGACGCCCAAAGACATGGCGGAAGACCCCCACTATGAGGCCCGGAACGTCCACATCGAGTGGGATGACCCGCAGCTTGGCCGGAAGGTCAAGGGCACGGGCGTTTTCCCCAGGTTCTCCGATACGCCGGGAGAGATCTGGCGGGGCTCGGTCGGTCTCGGCCACGACAACGACCTGGTCTTCGGCAAACTGATGGGTATGAGCGAGTCCGAGATAGCGGGCTTGGCCGAGGAAGGGGTGATTTAGGGGGCGGGCAATCTACGCCCGCCGGAGTTCCTGCGGAAGCCGGGAATGACGGGGGAAGAGGACGGTACGCCATCACAACCGTTCGTCCTGAGCGCGTCGAAGGATGTGCATAAGTCATGCTGCTGGTGGAAACCGGTCTACCCCGAGCGGTGGTTCGACGGGCTCACCATGAACGGGAGACGGGCTGGATCACCACGAATGGACGGTGGGTCCCGCCACGAACGGGGCGTGTAGCCACCACGAACGGGGTTGTTTAATCACCGGGAACCGGGTGCTCGAAGACTAGACCTCGTGGATGCCGGAGGCGCCGGCTTTGTTCTTCGGGCAAACCCTACAGATTCAGCGAGTGCTCTTCGTAGTCTTTGAGCTTGTTGTAGATCTGCAGCCGGTGGCGGTAGGACTCCAGCACGATGATTCGGTCGTCGGCGTCTATGTTGACCGCCACGGGCCGGTGGAAGCGCCATTCAGGCTCCATGTCGGCCCTTCGCCGGGCCTTGATGTACTCCGGGTTGGCGTCGATGTAGGTCTGGGTCCAGGGAGATGGGTCCTGGGCGTCCCCGACCAGCGCTGTGATGTACTGACCGCCGGCGTCGTAGATCTGGACGCGGTGGTTGCCCCAGTCGGTGACGTACACATCCCCATCCGAGTCCACGGCAACCCCAGACGGCCCT
>JACZXN010000092.1 GCA_022571575.1 Chloroflexota bacterium
ACCCGCTTCTCCAGGTCTTCCAGGCTCATGGGGCACCTCCATCGAATGGCGCGGCGCCTAACGTGGGTATCACGCGACGCCTTACTTGGAATCCGGTCCGGTATGACAGACCGCATTCTATAGCACCGCCATGGCCGGCGGCGGAGGTTGCCTGCGGGGGAGTTGAATAGTTGTTGCTAGCGCCGGTAGACCAATGCCGCCTCCGAGAACCCCTGGACCTGTCCGGCCGTCTTATCGGGGACAACCTCCATCCGTATGGTCCGGTCGTCCTCCATCTGGATGATAAGCACGCCGAGGGGCTGGTCCTCCAACGCGCGGGTGCGCTCCCGGTAACCGCTCCGGTCAACGTATTCCCGGGCCACCAGTTGGTATTTGACCATTCCGGTCGCCACGGAAACGCCGGCCGGGTCGGGACTGCCGGCGGCCACTGCGTAAACCCCCAAGCACACCCGGCACTTCTCTGGATCGATCCCCAGGTCACGTCCGATGGAGATACGTATCTTCTCCGGGTCGATGTGGTCGTAGGCGATGGCCAGATGCCCGGACCAATAGTTGCATATTGCACCGTCGCAGAAGCCGCCTTCGACCTGTCCGCTGTAGTCGATGGTGCCGTCAAGGAACCAGTTCCCCACCAACCGGCCGTCGATGTCGTAGTCGATCTTTCCGCCAACTGGGGAGGCGGTCCTGAGGTTCTTCTCCAGCAGGGAAGACCGCACCGGCTCCGTGAAGTAGTCAAAGGGGTCCACGGTGTGGACCTTCCACGGCTCGCCGTCGTAGCGCCCGGGAATAAGAAAGCCGGGTAGCAGCACGTCGGTGTCATGCAGGCTGTAATCGAGTCCGGAGGTGCCAATCTTGCCCAGGGCCTGTCCAGCTTTCAGCCGCACCGGTTCAACGTTTCCAGTGGCATACCAGCTCTCTCCGCTCTTGATCTCGCCGGTCACATCGAGGATCTCTTGGGAAAGGGACGAGGTGTGGATGAAGATCGAGAAGGTGGTGCAGGAGTGCCAGATAACCAGGCGGTAGTCACCCACCTCTCCGGTGTACCCGGCCGGAGCGGGGCGGAATGGGAATGTCCCGATCTCCACGAGCAGGCCATCGGCCGGGGAATAGGCGTCGTAAAATGGGTCCCAGGCAAGTAACGGTCCACCCGCGGCGGCAGCCTCTCCCTGCTTCTCTATCTCGGTGATCTTGTTGGACTTGAAGTAGGTATGGTCGGTGGGCGTCACGTGACTGGACTGCATGCGGCCCATGGGGACGATGAACCCCAGCCCGTCCAGGTCCATGGGAGACGCCGTCAGGCTTGCGCCGGCGCCGGTGCATCCGTCCGGGCCGCGCGGGGTTGAACCGCCGGACGGGTCCGGATCTGACCCGGTCGAGGGAGCCCGGCCGGGGGACGATGGAGTGGGTGTTGCGGTGGACACCGGGCTGGGGACCGGAGCCGTCGTTGGCCCGGGGACCGGCGTTGTCCTGGGAGTCGGCGCCGGTGATGGAACGGGAGATAAACCGGGTGACGGGCCGGGCGCGTTATCTGAGCCGTCGGCCGGCGGGACCGTTGGTTGTTTCAACTTCGGCGTGGGAGTCGCGGTACTGATTGGTTCCGTCGGACCGGCCGCGGAGGCGGGTATCGAGGGAGTGCTGGCGCCGTCCGTCCGGGGAGCGGTGACGCCATCCGATGAGCATGCGGCCGCCGCCAAGGCCAAGAGGATCAGCGGTGACGCAATAAGGGTCCGGACCTTGGAAAACGGAAATATCATCGGTGACTTTGGCAACCGGCACCAGGATTGAGAGGCTCTTGGCGCATAGTTGCATTTTGTCATGCGATCAACGCAAAGGCGATGTAACTCCAGCGGTTCGAACGCCGGCCAACGGTTCAGGCCGCCTGCCCGCCGTCGATCTCGATGCACTGGCCGACGATGAACTCGGCCTCTTTGCTGCATAGCCAGGCCGCGAAGTTGCCCATCTCCTCGGGTGTGCCCGCCCGGCCCAGGGGGATGGATCGCAGCCGGTCGTCCCAGTCCTGGGTCCGCGGGTATCCGTAGAGCGAGTCGTTCCGGGCCGTATCGGTGGTGCCGGGGCTGATGGCGTTCACCCGGATGCCATGGGGCGCCAGGGCCCGGCCCGCCTTCTTGGTGAAGGTGTAGAGCGCGCCCGAGGCGGTGGCGTAGGCCAGGTCCGTCGCCCGGCTGATCTTGGCCTCCACGGAGATCACGTTCACGATGCTGCCGCCGCCGCCCTGGCGCAACAACTGCTTGGTGATGGCCTGGGTGCACAGGAACGCCCCGGTGACCTTGACGTCCATGACGTGCCGCCAGGCCTCGGGGGTCAGGTCCTCGAAGGCGGCCCAGGCGGCCATCCGGGAGGCGCTGGCGTTATTGACCAGGAAGTCCACCCGGCCGAACTCGGCCACGGTGCGGTCCACGGCTTCTTGCACCTGGACCGGGTCGGTGACGTCCAGCACCAGGGACAGGGCTCCCACGCCGTAATTTTTGATGATCTCTTGGGCCACGCTGTCCACGTCCCGCCACCCGGCATCCCGCTCGTCGCTGGGAAAGGTGGAAGGGTCGCGGCCGGTCCCGGTGACGGTCACGGCAGCGCCCTCTTTGGCGAAGGCCAAAGCCGCGTAGCGGCCGATGCCCCGCATCCGGCCCGCCCCGGTGACCAGGGCCACCTTGCCGTCGAACTTGCCTCCGTTTGATCTAGCCAAGGCAGCCCTCCTAGATCGCGGTCCAGCCGCCGTCCACCAGCAGCAGGTGCCCGGTGGTCCCCGCCGAGGACCTGCTGGCCAGGTAGATCACCGAGCCAACCATCTCCTCCGGGTCCATGCGGCGGCCCAGGGGCAGGTGGGCTTCCAGGTCCTCCTCCACCTCCTCGGGTGTCCGGGTGTCGGCGGCCAGCATGCCGGGAGTATTGGTCGGGCCGGGGCCGATGGCGTTAACCGTCACGCCGAAGGGGGCCCATTCGACGGCCAAGACCTTGGTGATCCCGGCAACGCCGAACTTGCTGGCGCAGTAGGAGGCCCGTCCCCGGGATGCGGTTACCGATAGCTGGGAGCCCAGGTTGATGATTCTTCCGTATCCCTGTTCCACCATGTGCCGCCCGGCGGCCTGGGCGCAGAAGAACACGCCCTTCAGGTTGATGTCGATGGTGGCGTCCCAGTCCTCTTCGGTAACCTCCAGGGCCGGCTTGGGTATCCGTATCCCGGCGTTATTGACCAGGATGTCCAGCCGGCCAAAGTCCTTCACCACTTGGTCGATGGCCCTGGGGATGCTGGGCAGGTCCAGCACGTCCAATGGGTAGGCCGCGCTCCTGACGCCCTCGGCTTCGATCTTCGATCTGGTCTCATTCGCCAGGTCCATCCGGTCGGGCCGGTCCGACACGGCCACCGCCGCTCCGGCTTGGGCCAGCCCCACCGCCAGGGCCGCGCCGATGCCCCGGCCGGAACCGGTGACCAGGGCGGTCTGACCCGTAAGATTCAGTCCCTCGTATGGCATGCCAGTTCCTCCAGATCGATAAACGATGATTCGGGCCGGCCCCGCGCCGCTCGTTGATGGACTATTGCGGTTGCACCAGTTCGATCCGCACGTTGTCCGGCCCCTTGATGTAGGAGATCTTGTTGCCGGACCCGGCCACGGTGATGGGCAGCAGCACCTCGACCCCATTCTGCTCCATGTGGGCCATGGTCCCTTCGATGTCATCGGTGTCGAAACCGAAATGCTCCAGCCCGTAGTGGGACTCGGAGGTGCCCTCGGGCAGCGTCTCGCCGGCCGGGGCGCTGGTCACGTTTATCCGCACGTCGCCGATGTCCATCCTGATGGTCTCCGAGTCGCCCAGGCCGCGCCCGGTGCTCACGATCCTGGCGCCGAACATGTCCACGTACCATTGGGCGGTGGTCTTGGGGTCGTGGGCCTTGAGGTGTATGTGATTTATCTTGAACACGGTCCCTCCAATCGCCGCCGCTTTGGCCTGGTGACATGGGCCCGCACAGCCTCGTTGGGCGGTAAATTCGCCGTAGCATAGCATACCGGTCCCGAGCCTGGAATCGGTCCGACGATCCAGGACTTTCCGTGCCGCCGGCCACTGCGGCCAACGGATTTCGCTGGCGTTCCGGCGGTATCGAACTTGCGCGGTAGCTCCACAGACCTTAGAATCAGCCGTGGCCCGGCGTATTCGGCAATATCGGCCGGGGCAAAGGACTTGATGGCGGAAGCGATACAGAGACCGCTGGGACGCAGGCGGAGCCGGAACTTCATCCTGGGCAGCCTTTCCTTTGGCCACGGGATCTCCCATCTTTATGATCAGGGTTTCCCGGTGTTCATGCCCGCCATCCAGGCGGCCATGGGCCTCACCAACTTCCAGGTTGCCTTCCTACTGGGGATCCGCCAGGGCGGCTTCGGAGCGGTCAATCTGATCGGCGGGGCCATCGTCGACGAGATGAAGGCCAGTTGGGGGCCCATCCTCACGGGCTGCATGATCTGGGCCGCCCTGGGATTCGTGGTCGTGGCCGCGTCTCCCAACCTGTGGGTGATGATCCTCGCGGTGTCCATCGTGTCCGTCCCCGGCGCTCTCTGGCATCTGCCCGCCACCGCCGCCCTTTCACGGCGTTTCCCCGACCGCCGCGGGTTCGCCATATCGATGCATGGCTTCGGCTCCAACATCGGCAACGTTCTGGCCCCCCTGGTGGCCGGCGGGCTCCTGACCTTCATGTTGTGGCGGCACATCCTGCTGATCTACGCCATCCCCGCCGCGGTGATGGCCGTGTTCGTTTGGTGGTCGCTGAAAGACCTGGGGATCGAGGACGAGGACCAACCGGGAGATGAAAGCCCCAGGCGTGGGGTGCTGGCCGGTTACCGGGAAGGTTTGGCCATGTTCAAGAGCCCGGTGCTGGCGACCCTGGTGCTGGCCGCGGCCGTCCGCGGAGTGGCCAATAACGCCCTCTTCCAGTGGGCCCCTTTCTATCTGAAGAACGCGGCCGACGGCGGGCTGGGCATGGGCTATTTCAGCACCGGGGTCCACCTGTCGCTGCTCACGGGCATGGGCATCATATCCGCGCCGATCCTTGGCTATCTTTCCGACCGGTACGGCCGGAAACAGGTCTTGGTGCCCGGACTGATAATCGCCGCTGTCCTGACCATGTTCGTGGTCAGCGCCGGAGATACGATCTGGTTGGCGGTGCTGCTGGGCGGGATCGGGCTGTTCAGCTTTGCCCTCCAGCAGATCATGCTGGCCTCATTGCTGGACGTGGTGCCGAAGGGCACCGAAGCCACCGCGTCCGGCTTGATCTTCGGCATCAACGGAATGTTGGGGTTCGGGTCGCCGTTCCTAGCCGCGTACATCATCGAAGACCTGGGCGGCTACGGCTCCATCTTCTACTACGTGGGAATCCTGACCATCGTGGCGGCGGTGATCATTGTTTTCATACCCTTCCCCGACCACCGGAGGCCCGCGCCCGGCCGGGCCTGATCCACGGGCCTTCAAACGGCGATCAATGCGTTTGACACCCCCCTGGGGCCAGCTTAGAATGTATCTGCCATCCACCCGGAAGGGGGGTGAGTTCCTAGGCACGAAAAAATGGACCGGCCAACAGCAACGCCGCTGGGATCTGAGATGACCGAGACGGCCAGAAATATGAGGACCAATGTTCATTGCGCCCCGCTGCGTCGGGGTGTTTCTTTTGCCCGGATTCCGGCCCTCTTCGGTCAACTGGGCGCCGGTCAACGGAGGACCCGTTGAACCAGACCATCACGGCAGTGGCCGGGTTGGAGGCGGGCCATTACACCGACCTGGAGCACGCCACCGGCTGTACCGTCTTCCTCTGCCGCGCCGGCGCGGTCGGCGGGGTGGACGTCCGGGGCGGCTCGCCGGGCACCAGGGAGACCGACCTGCTCCGTCCGGTCCACCGCGTCGAGCAGGTCCATGCCGTGGTTCTCAGCGGAGGCAGCGCCTTTGGGCTGGACGCCGCATCCGGGGTGGTCGCTTATCTGGAGTCCCAGGGGATCGGTTTTAAGGTCGGTTCGGTCGTCGTACCCATCGTTTCCTCGGCCATCCTGTTCGACCTGGGTCTGATCACCGCCGACGTGCGGCCCGGCCCTGAAGAAGGCCGCAGCGCCTGTCTGGCGGCCAGCGCCGCGCCGATGGCCGAGGGCAGCGTCGGGGCCGGCACCGGGGCCACCGTGGCCAAACTGGGCGGTTCCGAACGGGCGGTGAAGGGCGGCATCGGATCGGCCGCCGTCATCCTTGCCACCGGCCAAACGGTGGCCGCCGCCGTTGCGGTCAACGCCGTGGGCGGTGTCTGGGATTACACCAACGGACAGCTCCTAGCCGGACCGCGGCGGGCCTCCGGCGGGTTCGACGACCCGGTGGCGATGCTGTTGCAAGACCAGTCGGATGCCCCGGCCGGACCGGTGAACACCACCATCGGATTGGTGGCCACCGACGCCCAGATCTCCAAAGAAGACGCCAATTACCTGGCCCGGGTGAGCCACGACGGGCTGGCCCTGGCCATCCGCCCCTGCCACACCATTCGTGACGGCGACACCATGTTCGCCATGGCCACCGGGCATAACCAATCTCCGGCGGACCTCACCGCCCTGGGAGCGGCCGCGGTGGAGGCGACGGCCCAGGCGGTGCTCCGGGCGGTGCGGCAAGCAACCGGGCTGGGGGGAATCCCGTCCATCAGCGAGTTGACGGCCTAGCGATTTCCGATTCAACCGATTCAGCCGAGAAACCAACCTGAGTTCACCGGTGTTTACCTATGAAGCGGACGAGACCGCACAGCATGCGGGTGATCAGCACCAACGAGGAGATGTCCCAGGCCTGCCGCGAGGCGGTCAAGCCCATTGGATTGGTGCCGACCATGGGTGCCCTCCACGCCGGT
>JACZXN010000093.1 GCA_022571575.1 Chloroflexota bacterium
TGGGACCAGGGTGAAATAGTTGATGCCCCGCTCGTAGAGGTAACCGCGCAACAGCCGGGGGTACTTGGTGGCGATGCGCAGTTGCTTGCCCTCCTGGCGGAACTCCAGGGCCAGGTCGGCCAGGTCGGAAAGGGAGGTCACGTCCATCCAGGAATCGGGCACCGCCATGACGAACTCGCACCGGCCGTATCTCAGGTCCGCGATCAGCACCGCCGCCCGCGACTCGTCGTTGCGGTATTCCAGCACCCGGTCCAGGCCGGTCACGCCCAGTTCCGCGCTGCCCTCTTCCACCTTCTGGGTCACGTCGGCGGTCCGCTGGAACAGCACCTCCACCCCTGGGATGGCGGGAACCGAGCCGGTGTAGCGCCGGGCGTTGGGCCGGTGGACGGGCAGGCCGCAGGCGCTCATGAAGTCCAGGGTCGAGTCGTACAACTCGCCGTCGCTGGGCAGTGCTATGCGCAGCAGGCCAGGTCCGGGATTCTTATTTCGGTCTTGATCGTTCAACTTTCTGGCCTAACTCGCTCCGAGAGCGATGAGCGCGTCCAGATTATAGGCGAAACCCAGGGCCGGGACGGCGTCGCCGCCGCCCAGGGCCCGGGAGAGGGTGTCGTAGCGGCCGCCGCCGCCCAGGGTCCCCCGCCAATCGGGGTGGCTGACCTCGAAGATGACCCCGTTGTAATAGGCCAGGCCGCGGACCAGGCCGAAGTCCAACACGATCCGTCCCTTGGAATCATCCCCACCGGGAAGGAGACCGATGACCTCCGACAGGCGGTTGGCGGCGTCCTGATTGGCCCCGGCCGACGCCAGGGCTTTCCTGACCGCTTCCAACGCCGGTCCGGGCTCGCCTTTGATCACCGCCAGGTCGCTGGCCAGTTCCAGTCCCTGGCGAAGTTTGGCCTCGCTGTCGGTTCCCCGTATCTTGCGGAGCAAACGCTCCACCACCTCTTCGGGGGTCCGTTGGCCAAGTTGGTCGGCCGAGTTCCATTGCAGCAGTCCGAGCAGCACTGACCTGGCCTGGGCATCGTCCAGGCCCTGTATAGCCTGGCGCAGGGCCGCGTCCTCCGAGTCCATAAAACCGTTGGCGCCGCCCACCAGGTGCAGGTGCCGGCCATCTTCCAGGAATTTGGGCACTGCCGAGCGGCCTTCCCTGAGCTTAGGCATGCTCTGGATAATGAAGGACCGGGCCCGCTCGGACAGGCCCACCGGGTCCAGCAGACTATCAAGTATGTCCAGGTCGGCAAGCTGCAAACTCCAGCCGTCCAGTCCCAAATGGGCAGGCACGGCCACGGCCAGGTTCAGGAGTTCCACGTCGGCCGCGATCTCCGAAGAGCCGATGAGCTCGCCGCCCACCTGGGTGAACTGGCCGCTGGCCTCGGGGTGGGAGACGTCGAACCGGAACACCGGGCCGCAGTACTGCCAACGCGCCGGAAGGTCGATGCCGGCCGCGTTCTCCAGGTAGTGCCGCATGATGGGCGAGGTGAACTCCGGACGCAGGCTGACGGCGTTGCTCCCGGCGTCGGTGAAGCTGTAAAGCTGGGACGCCAACTCCCCGCCCGATTTCCTCAGGAATAGCTCGGTGGGCTCCAGGAGAGGAGTGTCCAGCATCCGGTAGCCGTAGCCGCTGAAGAGCCGGCACAACCGGTCTTGCAGTTCCCGGGAGTGGCGCCAGGGTTCTTCGGGCAGGTCGCGCATGCCCTGGAGCCGGGAGACGGTCTTGGTGGATTGGGCCGGTTGGCGGTACATATCAAAAGGCCGGGACACGGGTCAAATAGCTGGAATACGGCACAAATAAATAAGGACGCCTCGAACGGTTTGAGACGCCCAGGGACGCCTTGGGGCTGCCGGTATTGTACATCAGCCCAGGCGTTACTTCCAAGAACGGGGGGTGTTCCGGAAGGAGGGGTTCTCACCCCTGCTACGCCTATGGATGAGCGTTCAGGCCTCCGTCGATATACACCGGCTGTCCGGTGCAGTAATCGCAGGACTCGGAGCAGAGGTAGACCAACAGGGGGCCGATGTCGTTGGGAGTGCCCTTGCGCCGCAGGGGGGTGTAGCGGACCGCCAACTCTTCCTGCTGGGCCTCCAGCGGCTGGCCCTCGGTGTCGATCAGTCCGGTGCCGATGGCGTTGATCCGGATGTTGAACCGGCTCCATTCGACCGCAAGGGAGCGGGTCAAGGCCAACACGGCGGCCTGACTGGCGGCGAAGGCCGAGCCGTTGATCATGCCCCTTTCGGCCAGTTCCGAGACCAGGTTGACCACCCGGCCGTACTCGTCCTTGGCCATGCGGGGCAACACCTGTTGGGAGAGCAGGAACGGCGCTTTGGCGTTCCGGGTCTGCACGGCGTCCCACTCGTCAACGCTGATCTCCTCCAGGGGCCGGGCGAACATGCTGCGGGCGTCGTTGACCAGGATGTCGACCCTGCCGTGGGCCCGGTCGAACTGGTCCATGACGTTCCTGGCGCTGTCGGGAACGCTGGCGTCCATCACCGCGCCGCTGGAACCGGAGGGCAGGGATGCCAAGACCGCGTCCAGCAGCGGCTGGGTGCGGGCCACGGCGAACACGCTGGCGCCGCCCTCAACCAGGGCCTGCGCCAAGAAAGGGGCCTCGCCGCCGCCGGAGGTCGCCAGTATGGCCGTCTTTCCGGAGAGGTCGTATTCGGGTAGGACCGGCATCTAAATTCTCCTGACGCCAGGGCCGTGGTGCCGGCCCTGGGGGATTGGGTTTCTAGTTACCTTTCTATCAAACTTCCAGCGGGATCACCGGGGCGTGGCCGGTGGGGTTGATGCCCGCGGCCAGGCCGCCGCCGTCGGCGATGAACATCTCGCCGGTCATGTAATCCGAGGCCGGCGAGGCCAGATAGACGGCCAGCGGGCCAAAGTCCTCGGGCTTGCCCAGCTTGCCGGTGGGCAGGAACTCGCCGCCCCTGGGCAGGCTGGCGGACATGGTGTCGGTCGCCCCGGTGGGCACGAAGCCGGGCACGATGGTATTGGCGGTGATCCCGTAGCGGGCCAGGTTGAAGGAGAGCACCCGGCTGAGCTGGATCATGCCGCCCTTGCTGCAGCAATACATCCAGATATCCCGGCCGCCCCGCAGGCCGAACCCGGAGGCCACGTTGATTATCTTGCCGCCTCCCTGGTCCACCATGGTCTGGGAGACCTCCCGAGAGCAGTAGAAGGCTCCGGTGAGGTTCACCTTCATGATCCGGTCCCATTCCTCGTCGGTCAGGTCCCAGATGGCCTTGCGGACGTTGTCCGAGACCGCTCCGGCGTTGTTCAGCAGCACGTCGATCTTGCCGAACCGGTCCAGGCAGGTCTGCATCAGGTTGGCCACCTGGGCCGAATCGGCCACGTCGGTCGACACTGAGATCGCGCTGACGCCCAGGGTCTCCGCCTCGGCGGCGGCCTCCTCGATGGGGCCCGTGCGGCGTCCGGCGATGACCAGGTCCGCTCCGGCGCGGGCCATGGCCCGGACCATTGCCCGGCCCAGGCCGGTGCCTCCGCCGGTGATTACGACCGTCTTTCCTTCCAGGCTAAGTGATTCCAGCATTCAGTCCTCTAAGCGGCGGGCGGTACAACCGCGTTTAAAATCAGATGAGCGGCTTCCTGCTGTCACCCCGAGCGTAGCGAGGGGTCTCGTTGCTCTGGTTGAACCGGCCTACACCGCAAAACGAGATTCTTCGTCGGCCTACGGCGCTCCTCAGAATGACGATTTTGAGGCAAGGCTCCCTTTCGGGGGAAAGGATTATTGTCTACGCTACGCCCGCCCCTTTCTACGGGTATGGGATACCCATGCTGATCAATGACCGCTCAACGTTACGTCTCCAGCGGTCAGGGTTAGCAGGAGGCCGTCGTCCTGCCGCAGGAGCAGGTTACCCATCTCATCGGTACCCTCGGCCACGCCGGTGAAGGTGTCGTCTCCCCAGGTCGCCACCAGACGTTGGCCGGTGGTCTCCAGCAGGTCTTGCCATTCGCCGATGGGAGATTTCCCCTGGCCCAACGCCAGGTAAAGGGCGTCCAGGTCCATGAGGAATTGGCGGAGCAGGTCTTCCCGGGGGACCTCCCGCCCGGCGGCGGCGTTGACGCTGGTGGCGAAGGAAGATATCTCTTCGGTTTCGTCGGTGTCCAGGCTCACGTTCATGCCTAAGCCGAGCACAGCATACCATACGGTATCCCCGGTGATGACGCTCTCGGCCAGGATGCCGGCGGCTTTCCGTCCGCCGATGAGCAGGTCGTTGGGCCATTTGATCTTGGGGTCCAGCCCGGTGATCTTGCGCACCGCCCGGGCGGCGGCGATGCCGCCGATGATGCTGATGAAAGGCAGGGTTTCCAGGGTGGGACGGAACAGGACGGAAACCAGCAGGTTGCCCGGCTGGGATACCCAACTGCGGCCCTGGCGTCCCCGGCCCGCCCGCTGCACCTCGGCCACCACCACCGCGCCTTCCTCGGCGTCGCCCTCCCCCAGCTTGGCGGCCTCGTCCATGGTGGAGGAAAGCTCGGGGAAGTAAAGCAGCCGCCGCCCAACTATGCGGGTGAACAACCCCTGCCGGACGGTCGCGGCAACTAAGTTAGGAGGCATGGCGAGTTCGAGCCTTAGACGTAATATGAAAACGCGGCGAGCCGCTACCAGCCGTGCTCGATCCGGTCCTTGAGGATGTCCACCAGTTCGGAGACCGGTACTCGTGATTGGTGCATGGAATCCCGGTCGCGGATGGTCACCTGGTGGTCGTCGATGGTGTCGAAATCGATGGTCACGCAGTAGGGCGTGCCGATCTCGTCCTGGCGGCGGTAGCGGCGGCCGATGCTCTGGGCGTCGTCGTACTGGGTCCTGAAGTGCTTGCGCAGCACGTCGTAGACCCTCCGGGCGGTGGGCAGCAGCTTCTCGTTCCTGCTCAGCGGCAGGGCGGCCACGGTGACCGGCGCCAGGTTCCGGTGGATGTGAGAGACCACGCGCACCTTGCCGTCTTCAGGGGGGCCGTCGGGTTCCTCGTCGTAGGCGTCCAGCCAGAAGGCCAGCACCGCCCGGTCGACGCCGCCCGAGGGCTCGATGACGTAGGGCAGATACCGTTGCTCCTCGCCTTCACCGGCCGATTCGTCGAAGTAGGTCAGGTCCTGGCCGCTAACTTCCTGGTGCCGGCGCAGGTCGAAGTCCCCGCGGTTGGCGATCCCCTCAAGTTCCGCCCAACCCCAGGGGAAACGGTACTCGATGTCGTAGCAGTCCTTGGCGTAGTGGGCCAGTTCGTCTTCGCCATGCTTACGCAGTCGCAGGTTCTCGGGCCGTATGCCATAGTCGATGTACCACTGGAAGCGGGCTTCGACCCACTTGTCCAGCCATTCCTGGTCGGTGCCCGGCTTCACGAAGAACTCCGCCTCCATCTGCTCGAACTCCCTGGTGCGGAAGGTGAAGTTGCCGGGGGTGATCTCGTTCCGGAACGACTTGCCGATCTGGCCGATGCCGAAGGGCAGTTTCTTACGGGTGGAGTCCAGCACGTTCTTGAAATTGACGAAGATGCCCTGGGCGGTCTCGGGCCGGAGAAAGACCTCGTTGGCCGTGTCTTCCACGGGGCCCATGAAGGTCTTGAACATCAGGTTGAAGCGGCGCGGTTCGCCCAGTTCGCCTTCGCAAGCGGGGCAGCGCAGCGCTTTGAGCGCGGCCGCTGCCTCCGGCGATTCCGGGTCCACTCCGGTTTCCTCCAGCAGATGGTCCTGGCGGAACCGGGAGTTGCATTTTTTGCATTCGACCAACGGGTCGGTGAAGTTCTCCACGTGGCCGCTGGCGACCCACACCTGGGGGTGCATCAGGATGGCGGCGTCCAGGCCCACCATGTCGTCCCGCTCCGTGATCACCGAGCGCCACCAGGCCTCTTTGACGTTGCGTTTCAGTTCGACGCCCAGGGGGCCGTAGTCCCAGGTGGAACCCAGGCCTCCGTAGATCTCCGAGCTTTGAAACATGAAACCCCGGCGCTTGGACAGAGACATC
The DNA here is from genome assembly GCA_022571575.1 of Chloroflexota bacterium. The sequence goes on from JACZXN010000093.1 coordinate 5,979, forward strand.
ATCTTGTCCATGTCGGCGTAGGGCATATGGCGGGTCAAAGGGGTACCTCCTGGGGGGGTGGGGAAAGGGCTTGATCGCCGGAGCGGCCCGGTGTTTGGGCCACTGTCGAGGTTATCAAGTCCCGTAAGTGATGTAAACGGGGCTTTGCATCGAATGTGATAATAATGACCTGTCCACCCTGTGAAACCGGGGCTCCATGCACGCCTTCCCTGTCACCCCGAGCATAGCGAGGGGTCTCGTTCTCACTGCGCCGTCATCCCCAGTTGCAACGAGATTCTTCGTCGGCCTGCGGCGCTCCTCAGAATGACAGTTTTGAGGCGGGCGATATAAACGGTCCAGTTAAGGTGGGGTGGGCTAACCAACGTGGGGCGGGGCCTCGCCGATGACGGGCATCCGCTGGCGCACGGCCTCGGCCAGGCTGTCGGCCCGCAGGTCCTCCAGCTTCAGGTACTGGGCGCCCATGGCCTCGGCCACCGGCTGGATCATGCCCAGCCTGATGAAACCGGACTCGGTGTCCACCACCACCGCCGGTATCTTGTCCTGGCCGATGATCCCCGCCACCGCGGAGGCTTCGTCCAGCGGCGAGTCCGGCCCCTGGGCCACGTTGCCCCGGCCGTCGGACAGCAGGACCACCAGTGGCAGCACGTCCCGGTCCTTGATCCGCTCGGTTTCGATGACCTCCAAGGCCTTGAACAGACCGGCGCTCAACGGGGTCCGGCCTCCGGTGGGCATCTCCGCCAGGTGCACTTGGGCGAGGTCGACGCTGTTGGTGGGCGGCAGCAGCAGCTCGGCCTTGGTCCCCCGGAATGAGATCAGCCCGACCCGGTCGCGCCGTTGGTAGGCGTCCAGCAGCAGGGACATGA
>JACZXN010000094.1 GCA_022571575.1 Chloroflexota bacterium
TTCGCGCCCCTCGGCGCCGCGTTCGGTCACCTGGTGATCGATGCGATCTTTCAGCGCCGCCAGCTCGGGAAAAATTTCCGGCCCCGTGGCTTTGCCGAAAACAAAGTGCTGGGCCATCGATTCAAACGCCCGGCCGGATGCGCTATCCTGCCCACAAATCAGCCGTCCCTTGGCCATCGCCAGACGCTCCCAGGTCAGCGCCTGCGTCAGATAATACATTTCCATGCTGGCCAGCGAGCGCGCAATCGGCCCGGTGTCGCCGTCGGGGCGCAGGCGCAGATCGACCCGATAGAGAAAACCCTCGGGGCCATGGGCGGATAAATAATTGAACAGGCTTTCGCCCAAGCGCGTGAAGAATTGATGATTGGCGATCCGCGCCTTCCGGCCATTGTCCACGCCTTGCGTTTGTCCTTCGGCGGAGTAGAAAAAAATCAGATCGATGTCGGACGAAAAATTCAACTCGCGGCCGCCCATTTTCCCCATCGCTAAAATAGCGAATTCCGCAACCTGGTCTTCCGTGCCATCGGCGATCGGCTGGCCGAATCGCGCCACCAGCGGAGCCATGCATTCACCCAGCGCGGTCACGACAATGGCCTCGGCCAAGTCCGACAGCTCGGCGGTTCGGCGGCCCAAATCGTCCTTGCCCAGCATGTCGCGCACGCCGATGCGCAACAGCTCCTTGCGTTGATACCGGCACAGCGCCCGCTGGCGCCTGTCGTGGCTGTCGAACACCGCGGCGGCCCCGGCCGCTTCACGAAGATAGGCCTCGAGGGGTTTGGCGCCGTCCAGCGTCGGGCCCTCGCGCAGCCAGATCGTGCCCGTGCTCGTCGGCGACAACGAAAAGGCCGTCGAGTTTTCGGACAAGGTGCGTCGGCGGGACAATGTCTACGACTTCGACGGATTGAGGGTACTGGTCGACCCCAAGAGTCTCGTCTACCTGCGCGACTCGGTGTTGGACTACGAAGTTGAACTCATGCAGCACGGCTTCTGCTTCAAGAACCCGAACGAGACGAGCAGTTGCGGCTGGCGTGGCGCGAGTTTCTGCGCGAGAGCGATTATTCCCGTGGCGCTCGGTTCCGCATCATCCAGAATGCAGAACTCCGCCTTCCCCTGTTGCCGAACGAGCTGATCGATGAGTACGCGATGTTCCCGGTGGACGTTCGGATCGACCAGGAAGACTGCGGTCTGGCCAACGTGCTCGCTCAGCGCCGAGCGAAGTCCGTCCAGGCCGCTGGAGATCTGCGTCGCGCCGGTGTCCCCGTCAACGAGGCTGGTTAGGACCACTCCGGGCCGTCGTTCCTGATGGTCAACGCTGTCGAAGCGGACCAGCTTTGCTTTGGGCATTGCCGTCTCCTAAGGTGAATTAAGGCGGTGTGCTCAGGTCCCAGCCGGGCAGCGCCAGATAGCCCTCCATGGGAATCTCGGCGGTGGCGGTCAGGCCCTGGGCCCGCTTGATCCTCTGGATGTTGTAGAGGTGGGTGATGTGCTCGAAGTACCGGTGGCGGAAGGTGAACTCCAGGGTGAGCCAGGCCCTGGTCTGGTCCTGGGGATCACGCCGTAGGCACCTGGCGGGATGGGCGTCGTAGTACGAAGGCCACTGGCCGTCGTCAGAGCGCTCGAATTCCTTGGTCCGCACCGACCCCGCGGTCTCGTTGGTCAGCATCGCCTGGCCCAAGGCCAGCCCCTGCCGCAGCTTTTCCAGAAGTACATCAACGTTCCAGTACAGTTCTTCGTCCAATCTGCGGTCGTACTTGGACTCGCACAGAGCGTCAAACTCCTCGGGGCTGGGCAGTCCCGGCGGAAGACCGTCGGGGAACAGCGTGCGGCCCCACCGCTGCCAGAACCATCGGATATGGCCCGACGCGATGTGGCTCAGGTGGCGGCGGATGCTCCATTCGCTCCACCCCCACCGGTCCGATTCGAAATCCAACTGCTCCTCATTCAGTCCCTCCACCTCAGAGGCCGCCATCAGGTACAGGCTGGACTCGAATTGAGGGAAAAGCAGGGTCGCTGGCGAATCGTCTGGAATATACCCGGGGACATGGTCGCTGGGCATGGCGGCTCTCCCTTGGGGGTTAGATTCCCTGCCAATAGCGCCGGTCTTCTCCCCGGACGAAGCGGCCGAAGCCGGGGTCGGGGAAGTGCCCCGCCGAGACCAGGGTACCCTCGGCCTCCAGCATGTCCAGCACCGCATGCCTGGTGGCCCGCGCCGTTTCCTGGTCGATGTCGAACTCGGGGCACCAGTCGGTGTGGTGGGCCTGGATGGGACTGTGGGCCACGTCGCCCAGGATGAACGCGTGCTCGCCGTTGGACGTTATGCGGATGGAGTTGTGGCCTGGGGTGTGGCCCGGCGTCGGGTAGGTGGTCAGTTCCGGGGTTATCTGGTGCTCGCCGTCGATCAGGTCCATCACGCCCAGTTCCCGCAGCGGCAGCACCTGGGGAACCACGTATTCCACGGTGTTGATGACCTCGGGCTGGGTCCAATATTCGAAGTCCTTCTTGGGCACCAGGAAGCGGGCGTTGGGGAAGTTGGGTTTTCCATCGGTGAAGTTCCAGCCGACGTGGTCGGGGTGGATGTGGGTGAAGACCACGATGTCCACCGCCTCCCGGTCGATGCCCTTCTCCTTCATGTCGTCCAGCAGATAGCAGCCCTCGCCCTGCATCCCGGTGTCCACGACGATCAACTTGCCGGAGGAACGGATGGCCAATGAGCCCCAGCGGTGCTTGGCGTTCTCCTCGTCGGCCATCAGTTCCGGGTACTCCCGCCACTGCTCGATGGTGGTGTGGGGGAAGGCCACGAAGGGCGACCTGATGGGCAGGTTGTCATTTAGGGAGATCAGTTCGACGTTGCCTACGTTTATCTTGTGGTTGGGCATTCGTTATTCCGTCCTGTAGCTACGAGAGCTCGAAGGTTTTCTTGAAGATACTTGGGGAACCCGGTCCGTGGGTGATCAGGGCGCGCATCTCGGCGTTCTTGGGGTCGGCCGCCAGTTGGGCCGCCCATTCCGGCGACTGGGATACGTTTTCGTGCTCAAACTCGTAGACCACCGAGTACATCGGGTCTTCGCCCCGCACGGTCTTGAACCGCCGCCCCCGGATCACGCCGGGCACCTTCTCGAAATTGGGCACGAAGGTGGAGTTATACCACTGGTTCCACTCGGCCGTCCGCTCGGGCGGGATATTCATGCGGCCGATCTGCAGGGCCGGGGCCATGCCGCTGTTCTCCATCTCACTGGAGACGCCGTCGGGAAAGATCATCTCGTAGAGCGGGTTGAAGAAGTTTTTTCCGATCAAGGTCGGCCCCATGGTCTCGCTCCACTTGGACTTGGTGCGCTTGGTGAAGCCGTCGCCCAGCACTGCGGCGGGGCTTTCCAATTCGTAGCAGGCCAGGTGCTTGGGCCCGCCCTTCACCGCCTCGTAACGGGCGGCGTTCAGCACTCCGGGGATGGTGAGGATCTCCCCGATATGCTCTTCGTTGTACCAGCGGTTGAACTCGTCTTCCCGGTCCTTGGGAACGTCGCACCAGACCATCAGCAGTCCGGTCCCTTTCTTGGCAGGCATGGGATTCTCTTCCTCGTCGTTGGCGGTGTTGTCTTGCAGCAAACACTATATCCCAGGTTGACGTAACCGGGAACACGCGGCGGCCATCTGGCGTAGTTTTGAGCGCCTGTGGACTTGAGGACAAAACGTAGGGGCATCCCGATTCCATCGGGGCCGTGCCCCCACGGTGACAATGCCTTTTCTTTGTCATTCTGAGGCGGGAGCCGAAGAATCTCGTTGCTTCGAACTAGGCAGAGCAGCGACAACGAGACCCTTCACAGGCTCAGGGTGACATTGAGGACGGGGATGGCAAGGGAAATTGGCTGATGCCAGAATGCGACGATCGGAACAACACGTAACCGGTCGGGGACCCATCAATGAGAACCCCTACCGACACTTCCCCCAAGCCGGGCCGCCGTGTCTTTTACGGACAGTACATCGTGGTCGCGGCGGGCTTGGACGTTTTCAGCAGTGGGCCGCGCCCGTCACGGTGGCCCCACCCGATCTGAGTTGCCCGTTTTCAACGTGCCTCACCCCTCGTAGGCGTAGCTGTAGCTGGGGCTGGTTACCCGGCCCCCTTCGACGATGATGTAGTCCCGGTCGATGGGCTCGCCGGCGAAGAAGCTTTCCAGGCAATCCCGTATTCCGTCGGAATAACGCTTCTGCGCCTCCAGAGTGGTCCCGGACACGTGGGGCGTCATGGCGTGGTTGGGCATCTTCCGCCAGGGATGGTCCGCCGGCGCGGGCTGGGGATACCAGACATCTCCCGCGTAGCCCGCCAGGTGGCCGGCCTCCATGACCTTCACCAGGGCATCGGTGTCCACTATCCGCCCCCGGGCCGTGTTCACCAGGTAGGCCCCTTTCTTCATGCTGTAGAGCAATTTCTCGTCGAAGAAGCCCTGGGTCGCCGGGGTGAGGGGCATGTTGATGCTGATCACATCGCTCTCGCGGACCATGGGCAAAAGCTGAGAGTAGCGGGCGCCCAGGGTCTGCTCTTCCGTGGTGGTCAGCCGCCGGTAATCGAAATACGAAGTGCGGACGTCGAAGGGCTTGAGCCGCGCCGCCACCCGTTGCCCGATGCGTCCCATTCCGACGATGCCGACGGACTTGTCCTCAAGGTCGTGGGACCGGGCGGCGACCTTGCCGATGTCCCAACCGCCTTCCGTGACTTCGATGTAGGAGGGGATATAGTTGCGGACCAGGGTGAGGATCTGCATCACCACGTGCTCGGCGACGCTGACCACGTTGCTGCCCGTGATCTCGGCCACGGTGATGTTCCGCTCGGCCGCCGCGGCCAGATCGAAATGGTCCGAGCCCACGCCCGCGGTGAGCAACAACCGGAGGTTGGGCGCCATCTGGATACGTTCCCTGGTGATATAGGCCGGCCAGAAGGGAGTGGCGATGAGGATATCGGTGGTGGGCAGGTGGGCCTCAAGTCCGGACCCGGTGTCGGAGATCGACACCAGTTCGTGTCCCTGGGACTCCACCCATCGGCGCAGCCCAAGGGCATTTTCGGCGCAACCCAGAAGTTCAGGGGTCTCCGCGGCGGCGGGACCTCCCGGATATAGCACGGCTACGATCTTCATGGCCTTCTCCTTCCAGATTGATTTTCCCGGACCTGATCCCCGTGGAACCGTGATCCATGGCGCAGGCGCCGCCCGGCCATGAGGCCCCTGCCCGACGGGGCGACGGGTGGGAGCCGTGATTTGATCATTAAGATTCCGGGCGGTCTCCGCGGGGTTCGCGAGAACAACCGGGCCCTTCTATATCTTAACTTCCGGCGGTCTTAACTTCCGGGAATCTTAACTTCTCCGGTCCTGATCTTTCCACCAGCGCCCATCGGGTGGGCGTGGCGGCGCGGTAAAATTGCCGCCGGTTCCGCCGTTGTGTAAAATGCGCCCAGCATTCGGACCCAAGATGGGGCGGCATTCAACGGCTAGAGAGGAGATTGCAACATGGATCTCGGACTGAAGGACAAGCACGCGTTCGTGGGCGGCGGCGGCCGCGGCATCGGCAAGGCCATCGCGCTGGAACTGGCCCGGGAGGGCGTGGATGTGGTGATAGCATCGCGGACGCTCTCCGAACTGGAAAAAAGCGCCAAGGAGATCGAGGACATCACGGGCCGAAGGATCATCCCCATGGCCCTGGACGTGACCTCCCGCGAACAGGTCGACCGGGTCATGGCCGCCGCGGCCAGCCAGTTGGGGGGCCTGGACATCCTGGTCAACAGCGCATCGCTGCCCGGCGGCTCACCGGGAGCGGTCGGTCCCATCGACACCGTCGTCGATGAGGACCTGCTCGGCGACTTCGACGTCAAGTACGTCGGCGCGTTGCGCTGCGCCCGGGCGGCCATTCCCTTCATGAAGGAACAGCCGTGGGGCCGGATCATCAACATCAGCGGCGGCAACGCCCGGAACGCCGGCAACCTGAGCGGCGGGGCCCGCAACGTGTCCCTGGTCCACCTGACCAAGACCCTGGCCATTCAGGTGGGAAAATTCGGCATCACCGTCAACTGCATCCACCCCGGCACCACCCGCACCGAACGGACCGTGGGTATGTTGGAGGCCCGCGCCAAGACACTGGGCGTCACTCCCGAAGAGGTCGAAGCCCAGGACTTCGCCGACGGATCGCCCAGGGGCAACGCCATCAACCGCATGGTCGATGCCTCGGAGATCGGCTACCTGACGGCCTATCTGGCGTCGGACAAGGCCTGGGCGGTGACCGGCGAAGTCATCATGGCCGGCGGCGGCACCGGGAACGCGGTCTATTACTAGGCGGCGGCGCCCGGTCTGACCCACGAAATTCGACGGGGCGTCTTTGCTCTCTTCAGGGCCTGACGCCCCGGTTTAGGTGATCAGCTTACCCATGGCGACAAACGACCAGACAGAACTAGACCAGGACTTGGCCGAGGTCCGCCGCCGGGTGGAGGCTCTGGCCAACGAAATGCGGGGCCTGGGCATCGACCTGCGGGTTTCGGCGGAGGAATACGGCCCGGAACGGGACTTTGACGGGACCGTCACCCGCACGATAACTTTCAGTTTCAAGATCGCCCAGCAGGACGACTGACTCCCCAGGGGCCGTCCGGTCCTCACCAGAGTTCTTATCACCAGAGTTCGAGGCTGGCGAGCCGGGCGCCCTCGACCATGGACTCCAGTTTGGCCCAGGCGATCCGCGATTCCACGCGGCGTCCCCAGGCGGAGGTCCCGAAGCCGCAATCGTTGCCCACCATCAGGTTCTCTTTGCCCACAACCTGGGCGTACCGGACGATCCGCTGGGCGATCAGTTCGGGG
>JACZXN010000095.1 GCA_022571575.1 Chloroflexota bacterium
GTGGCGCTGATTCAAGTGGACTACGAAGTATTGCCGGCGGTGATGGACGTTCGCAAGGCCATGGCCGACGATGCCCCGCTGCTCCACGAAGACCAGACCACCACCGACCTGGGTGAGCGCACCGACAAAAAGAGCAACATCGCCACCCACGTCCAGTTCTCCCAGGGCGACATCGAAAAGGGGTTCGCCGAGGCCGACGTGATCGTTGAGCAGGAGTTCACCAACGAGATGGTGCATCAGGGCTACATCGAGCCTCAAACAGCCTCGGCCATCTGGAACGAGAACGGGGAGGTCACCATCTGGACCAGCACCCAGGGGGCCTTCACCGCCCGGGACGCCCTCGCCCCCATCCTGGACCTGCCGGTATCCAAGATCAAGGTCGTGCCCATGGAGATCGGCGGGGGGTTCGGCGGCAAGATCCCCGTCTACTTGGAACCCCTGGCCGCCCTGCTTTCCAAAAAGACCGGACGGACGGTCAAGATGACCATGACCAGGGCCGAGGTATTCGAGAGCACCGGCCCCACGTCGGGCACCTACATGAAGGTGAAGATGGGGGCCAACCAGGCGGGAAAGATCGTCGCCGCCCAGGCCTATCTGGCCTATGAGGCGGGCGGGTTCCCGGGTTCGTTGGTGGGCGCCGGCACGCAGTGCATCTTCGCCCCCTATGACATCGAAAACATGCAGGCCGACGGGTATGACGTTCTGGTCAACAAACCCAAGGTCGCTCCCTACCGGGCCCCCGCCGCCCCCAACGCCGCCTTCGCCGGCGAGCAGGTGGTGGACGCATTGGCCCAGAAACTGAACCTGGACCCCCTGGAATTCCGGCTGATGAACGCCTCCAAAGAGGGCACCCGCCGTGTGGACGGACCCATCTTCCCGGTCATCGGGAACGTGGAGTGCCTGGAAGCGGCCAAGAACTCGGTGCAGTACAAGTCCGAACTGAAGGGCCCGTACCGGGGCCGGGGAGTCGCCTCGGGCTTCTGGTTCAACATCGGGTTCCAGTCCAGTTGCGCCATCGCGGTGAACGCCGACGGGACCGTCAGCCTGGTGGAGGGTTCCACCGACATCGGCGGCACCCGGGCATCCATCGCCATGCAGGCCGCTGAGGTGCTGGGCATACCCGCCGAGGACGTTCGTATCAGCGTGGCCGACACCGACTCCATCGGGTACACCGCCATGACCGGCGGCAGCCGCACCACCTTCGCCACCGGCTGGGCGGCCTACGAGACTGCCGGGGACATCATACGGCAGATGATCGAGCGGGCCGCCACGATCTGGGACCAATCCGCCGACGACGTCGAATACGTGGACGGGGTATTCCGGCACAAGTCGGACCCCGACCTGAAGTTCACCTTCAAAGAGCTGGCGGGGCAGTTGGCCGGGACCGGCGGCGGCATATCCAGCCAGGCCACCGTCGACCCCAAGGGCGCGGGCGGCGCCTTCGCCACGCACATAGTAGACCTGGAGGTGGACCCGGAGACCGGCAAGGTCACCATCTTGGACTACACCGTGATACAGGACGCCGGCAAGGCCATCCATCCCAGCTATGTGGAGGGGCAGATGCAGGGCGCCGTGGTCCAGGGGATCGGCTGGGCCTTGAATGAGGAATACTTCTACAATACCGATGGCCGGATGGAGAACTCTTCATTCTTGGACTACCGGATGCCCACCAGCCTGGACCTGCCGATGATCAATACGATCATCGTGGAGGTGGCAAATCCCGGCCATCCATACGGGGTCAGGGGCGTCGGCGAGGTGCCTATCGTGCCCCCCATGGCCGCCATCGCCAACGCCATCGCCAGGGCCACGGGCGTCCGCATGGGCCACCTGCCCATGTCTCCCGGCTCTTTGCTGGAGGCCCTGTGGGCCAAGGACGGCGAGCCGGCAGGCCTCCAAGCCGCCGACTAGCCAAGCTAGGTTTAACACAGGCCAGGCTCTTGATGGGGCCTGGCCTGCTTTTATTTGGCGGCCAAATCGACACCGAATAGATCAGGAGTGCAGCATGACCAGAGTGCCATATGCAACCAGGGAGAACATGGACGCCGCCGGCCAGGCGGTCTGGGATGACATCGAGACCAGCCGGGGCGGCGTCGCCCGCAACTACGCCGCGTTGCTCAACAACCCCCAGGCCTCGGCGGCCATGATCGGACTGGGGACTTACGCCCGTTACGACACGCCCATGGACCCCAGGATCAAGGCGCTGGCGGTCCTCACCGCCGCGCGGGAGGCCTGCGGGCACTACGTGTGGACGGTCAACCAACCCGCCGCCAAAGACGCCGGTCTGTCCGACGAAGTGATCTCCGCCATCCGTGAGTACCGGGCCCCCAATGGCCTGGACGCCAAGGATGCCGCCATCGTGCAATTCATGATCGAGTTGCTGCGTCAGCACCGAATCTCCGATGCAACATTCGAAGCGGTGCGGGACATCGTCGGCGACGCCGGTGTGGTGGATATATTGGTCGTAACCGGGTACTACCACACCCTGGCCCACTGCCTGCAAGCCTTGGATGTGGACCTGCCCGACGGGACGGTTTCGGCGCTCACTTACTGATAAGACCATCGCGGCCATCGCGGCCTTGCCTCAAAACTCTGATTCTGAGGCGTAGCCGGAGAATCTCGTTGCCAACCTAACAGCACTGACCGAGAACAACGAGACCCCTCGCTACACTCGGGGTGACAGAGAGAGGCGTAGGCGGAACGTTTCCACGGGTCATTTCACATTCAAGGCAACGCCGGCCGCCTCGGGTCAGGCAGACGCCCTAGAATAGAAGCCGGCCACTGACCAAGGGCATAAAAAAGAGCGGCCGGTCCGCCGAGGCGAAGGAGCCGCTGAAGGAGCGGCACACAACCGGTCGCTGAACTTCGGATTCTACGGCCAGAGTTGTCAATCGTCAACCGGCCAAGAGACCAGACCCAGAAACCCAACCTTGAATCAACTGGAGGAGGGAACCCCATGGGAGACTACGCTTACCTGGTGATGATGGATATTCCCGAGGAGATGGAAGACGAGTTCAACCGCATCTACGACACCCAACACGTGCCGAACATCGTGAAGGCGCCGGGCGTCAACGGTTGCGTGCGTTACAAGGTGGAATCGACGAATAAAGAAGGGATGGCAAGGTACGCCGCCCTGTACGACATCGATTCGCCGGAGGTGCCCACCTCTCCCGGGTGGCTGGAGGAATCGGAGAAGGGAGACTGGGCGACCCAGATCCGGCCCCACGCCACCAACCGGTCGCATACCATCTATAAAAAACTCGGCTGATCAGGCGGCGACGCAGGTGATGGTGCGGGTCACTCCGGGGATGGACTGGACTTGCCCGGTGACCAGGTCGGCCATGGCGACCATGTCGACCGCTTCCACCCGGGCGATGATATCGAAATCGCCGGTGATGATGTCCGCCGACGGCACCCCGGACAAAGACCGGAGCGCCGCAACGACATCCCGCGTCTTGCCGACCTGCGTTTCGATCAAGATGAACGCCCTAGTCGTCATCTGAATACTCCTGCCGGCTCCGGCGCCTGCTTGCTCCGGTGATCGATGCTACGCCGGCCTTCGGGTTCCCGATGGGGCCGTACTCCTAGTCCGGTATTTGGGCGGTGCTGGTGACCTCCACCAGGTTGTTGGGGTCACCGAAGTTCACGACGATGGTGGTCCGCGCCGGACGGTCCTTGGTGAAAAACTCCGCGTAGACCTCGTTGAAGCCCGGCAGGTCCTCCCGGTTGGAAACGTAGCAGGTGTTGGTGAGTACGTGCTCCATGGAAGAGCCGGCTGCCTCCAGGATCAGAGATATCCGCTCCAGCGCGTACCTGGTCTGTTCCTTGATGCCGTTGCCGGTTTCGCCGGTGGTGGGGTGGCGGCCGGTGTTTCCGGCCACGAAGACCAGGTTGCCTAGTTTGGTGGCCTGGGACAGGGGCGCCGTGCCAGCGGTAACCTTCTCCGTGGACACGATCTCTTTTCTGGGCATTTTAACCCGCCTTAAATCGACTATTATCGTTGCGCGGGCGGCCCTTGCCGGAACCGCCGCCGACCCGGTCCCCGAAGCGATCTCCGGAGCAGTCCATTGACAGCCTAGGGGGATTATCGCCCATTATATCCGTGGTAATCCAGGTGTCAATTTGCGTCCTCTACCACCCCCCATCAAAGACGCGGCCGAAGACGCGGACGCCCCATTTGCGTGACTCACCCAGAAACCGATAAAATAGGCCTACATTCCGGGCTGCGCACTCCTTGTTCCGGGGCGCGGTCCGCGGGCAGTTAACAATAAAAACAGGTAGAGCAAGTTCCGTTGCAAAGTCCGCTGTGCCGTTACGGCCAGTTGGCCGCATTCCCCCGACACCAATACTAAAGGGAGCGATGCCAATCATGGATGCTAAAGACCTGAGAAACGTAGCCCTCCTCGGCCACTCTGGGTCCGGGAAAACCTCTTTGTGCGAGGCGGCCCTGTTCACCACCAAAGCCACCACCCGCATGGGAAGCATCACCGACGGCAACACCGTTTCAGATTACGAACCGGAAGAGGTGAAACGGGGAGGCAGCATCCAGACGACCCTGGTGTCCATCACCGGGGACGATGCCAAGATCAACTTCCTGGACACGCCGGGATACGACGACTTCCTGGGCGAGGTGGTGAGCGCCCTCCGGGTGGTCGAGGGAGCAGTGATCGTGGTGGCCGCCCCCACCGGGGTGGACGTGGGCACCGAGCGGGCCTGGAACATGTGCGAGTCGGCCCAGATACCCCGGTTGTTCGTGGTCAATAAGATGGACCGGGAGAACGCCGATTTCTCGCGGAACGTCTCCGATATCCAGGCCACCTTCGGCCGCCAGTGCATCCCATTTCAGGTCCCCCTGGGAGACGCCCAGGATTTCAAGGGCGTGGTGAGCATCGTTAATCCGCCGGCGGACATACCAGCCGAGATCGCCGATGAGGTTGCGGCCGCCCGGGAGCGCCTGATCGAGGCGGCGGCCGAGAGTGACGACGAGCTGGCCGACCGCTACCTGAGCGGCGAGGAACTATCCGCCGAGGAGGTTATCGCTGGGGTGCGGACCGCGGTGCTAGCCGGAGAGTTGGTGCCCATCCTGGCCGCCTCCTCCGCCCCAGTGGCCATCGGCATCGACGAATTTCTGGAGACCACCCGTTCCTTCCTGCCATCTCCCGTGGACGGGAAGCATTCGGAACTGTTCAAGGGCGGCGAAGCGGCCGAATATGACACCGACGCGGCCAGCCCGTTGGCGGCCTTCGTCTTCAAGACCACCGCCGACCCGTTCGTCGGCAAGCTCTCGGTGTTCCGGGTGTACCAGGGAACGATCAAGAGCAACTCCGAGATCTGGAACAGCAACCGGGAGCAGTCCGAGCGCATCGGACAACTGTACCTGCCCAAGGGAAAGAACCAAGAAAACGTGACGGAGATCACGGCCGGGGACATTGGGGCCATCGGAAAGCTGAGCGCAACGGTAACCGGCGACACCCTGTGCACCCGGGACAACCCCGTTACCTTCCCCAAGATCAAGCAGCCCGTCGGCTACTTCCGGATGGCGGTCACTCCCGCGTCCAAGGACGACTTGGACAAGATGTCCATGGCCCTGAACAGGATCGTGGAGGAGGACCCAACCCTCCAGTTCAGCCGGGACCCCGGCACCAGCGAGTCGCTGATCACAGGCTTGGGCGACGCCCAGATCGAGGTTGCCCTGGAAAAGATCAAGCGCAAGTTCGGCGCCGACCTCCGGGTGAAGATGCCCAGGGTGCCGTACCGGGAGACCATCACCAAGATCACCAAGAGCGAGTACCGCCACAAGAAGCAGTCGGGCGGCCACGGCCAGTTCGGACACGTGTTGCTCCGGCTGGAACCTCAAGACCGGGACCAGGGTTTCGTCTTCTCAACCGAGGTCACGGGAGGCAAGATACCCAAGGAGTACATCCCCTCGGTGGAGAAGGGCGTGATCAAGGCCCTGGACGAGGGCTCCCTGGCGGGATTCCCGTTGGTCGACCTGAAGGCCGTGTTGTACGACGGCAGCTTTCACGACGTCGACTCGTCGGGCATGTCCTTCGAGATCGCCAGCATCCAGGCCCTGAAGCAGGGGGTCGGCGATGCCGGCCCGGTGCTCTTGGAGCCGGTGGTCAAGCTTTCGGTGACCGTGCCCGACGCCTACACCGGCGAGGTTATCAGCGACCTCAACGGAAAGCGTGGCCGTATCCTGGGCATGAATCCAGACAACGGCGTCACCCTCATCGAGGCCGAGGTGCCTTTGGCGGAGGTCCAGCGTTACGCCCAAGACCTGCGCTCGGTGAGCCAGGGCCGGGGCACCTACTCCCTGGAATTCGACCACTACGACCAGGTCCCCGCAAACCTGGAGCCCAAGGTGATCGAGGAAGCCAAACGGGCGAAGGCGGAATCCGTCTAGCCCTCAAGCTGGATGGCACCAAAAAGGCCCCGGTTTACGCCGGGGCCTTTTGCTTTTCCGAGTAGGGCCGGGTGTTCACCGTTTGCAAAACCCGTTGGCTCTCCGCTCCCCTGGCGGGCGATGAAACGATCTTGGAATACGCTGGAGGTGGATCCCCCAGGGCCGAAGCATCCCTGAACACCATCTGGCGGCGCCGGTGGCGTCAAGTTGGTCTGGGAGCCTGCGGGAGGTGAGAGCAGGTGGCGATTCGGAACCTTTGGCAGACCGGTATCTGCTTGCTACTCCTCCAGACGACGTAGGACCGGGCGCCATACTCCAAGCCACAGGGCAACAAAGAGACTCAGGCCCGCACCACCGGTGATGGCAACGGGCCAGGATACAACATCGGCCGCCGCGGCCAGGGGCAGTGCAC
>JACZXN010000096.1 GCA_022571575.1 Chloroflexota bacterium
CACCTGCCGTCGCCGGCGGCAAGGTTTACTTCGGGGGCGCTGGCGGCACGCTAACCGTGGTTGACTCCCAAACGGGCCAGACAGAGTGGGTGTTCAGGCCGGTCCGTTGAGATTGGCCCGCCACGCGGCAAGCGGCCGGCTCGTGCTGATGTCAACATGGGCGACCCCATAGCCAGGATCGTTCCGGGCCTCTAAACCCATGCCCGCCGGCTGACCTCGGCTCGGGCCGCGGACAGCAGTGGGTCCAGAGGCGGGTTGCAGGCAAAGAGTACCCGACACAACTGGATCGGGAATAGCGTATCAGTCCACCGCCGCGCGTGGCGAGCCTGTCGCCGCCCATGGCGAACCTGCCGGACCACATTTTGATTCCGGACGACGGCTAGACTATCCGCTCTTTGGCGAACGCCACAACCTGGGTGGATAGCTCGATCGACCGCTCGGAGTCAACCCCGTCGAAGGCTTCGGAGCAGGTGCCGCTGGGCAGGTATTCCGGGTACCGGGTGATGTAGTGGTACTTGTCCAACTGCCGGGCTTCGGCCTTCACGGTATCGAACATCATGTCGAAGAGCTTGGCGTCCTCGCACAGGTCCAACAGTGAGTGGCCCCAGACATCCTCAACCCGCTTGTGGTACAGGTAGGCTTTGATGGCCTTTTCCGCCGCCTGCTGTCCCATGAAGCAGGCAAGGTTGTGCCGGCCGCCTTCGCTCAGAAACTTGGCGTCTTCCAGGTCTTGTTCGGCCTGGCGCAACCACCGGGCGCCCTCCGCCAGATAATCAGGCATTGAATATCTCCCGTCCCTCGCGGCAGGCCTTGGCCAATGCCGGTAGTTTCTCCCGCAATTCCTCAAATTCCGCCGGTGTGTAGACCAGGGTATCTACCTCCACCGAACTCGGCAGGTGGTAGGAGAAGAAATCGGCGCGCCGGCCGAAGGAGTACTCGGTGTCATGGACGATAACGAGCTCGATCTTGGTGTCCGGTTTGTAGTCCCCGGCGGCCATGTCGCCGACCAAGATCACCTTCTCCACGCCCAGGATGGGAATCATCTCCTCGATGGTCTTCAAGTCCCGCTCCAGCATCTGTTTCCTGAACTCGCTAAATCCAACGCGCATCGGCATGTATGTTCACCTATTGGCAGGTTGGCACGATTGCAGTTTCTAATTTGAGGGCGGGGTAAAGCGCTGCCCCCATCCCAACCTTCCCCCTTGCACTCCTCTCCCTGTCACCCCGAGTCCCGATTCCATCGGGACGAGGGGTCTCATTGTTACTGGACAGTGTCGCCACAGCTGCAACGAGATTCTTCGGCTCACGCCTCAGAATGACAGTTTTGAAGCGACGCCCCCGCGAGGGGAAAGGGATCGGTTCTCCCCGATTTTCGGGGGTGAGTTCTAATCCGCCAATCTCGGACGATTGAGGCGCTAGCCAAGGATGACCATGTGCACTTCTTTTGGGCCGTGGACGCCTTCCACTATGGTCATCTCGATGTCGGCGGTGCGGCTGGGGCCGGTGATGAAATTCAGGTAGCTGCCCATCTCGCCGCCCCGCTGATGATACTCCAGCCGCCGCAGCAAGAACAGGTCGTCCAGGGACTCCAGCAGCTCCTCGGGACGCACCAACGCCACGTGGACCGGCGGGACCAGGGACACCAGCCGGCTCAACCCGCGGCGGGGCAGGAT
Source organism: Chloroflexota bacterium (assembly GCA_022571575.1). Next base: position 1,674 of record JACZXN010000096.1, read on the forward strand.
GATCAGGGAGCCGGTCTCGGCCAGGGCGTAGTCCGCTCCGGTGATGCCGATGTCGGCTTGCCGTATCACCTCGCGCAGCGCCTCCCGTGAGTTGGTTTCATCGTGTAACACGGTGGTGACCTTCAGGCCCAGGTTGGTCAGCGGAGCGTCCACCGGGACCTGGTCGAAGACTTCCTGGGCGGAGCGGACGATATCGGCGGCGCCGGCCTCCTGGGCCAGGGATTCCCAGCCAGAGATTCAATATAGCCGATCGCCTCTTCCGCTCCCGGGGCCCGGTACACCTTCCAGCCGCCCTTGGCGGCCATGTCGGCCAGCTTGTCCAAGAGCGCGGGCAGGTTTTCCTCCAGACGGCGGCGCATCTGGGCTGCCTGCTCCTCCAGGTCCGCAAGGCTCTCCGCCAGCCGCGGGTAGGCTTGGACGGGCGGGCCTTCACTGCGGCCCAGGGCTTGGCGCACCGACTGAAGGAACTCGTCCTTGGGCGTTCCGATGTCAACCGGCGGGAGGTTGGACTCAGGAGCCGTCTCTTGGGTCACCGGACAACTCCTTTTCCCAGATCTCGTGGAAGGTCTGTTTGGGCAGGATGGGCAGGTCTCGCGACCGGGTCCATTTGGACAGGGGCGGCAGCGGCGCATTTCTGATCCATCTCCCATCCTTGGTCAGAGGCGAGAAGAATGGCATGAAGCGCCCCAGTTTCTGGAGGACCCGTCCGCATCGGACGGCCAGGCGCAGCAGCCGGGGACTGCTCATCAGCCTGGCGTAGAGCCGGGCGGTGATCCTTTCGATCGCCGGTGCCGAACGCAGGCTGGGGTCGGGGCTCTCGGCGGTCTTGTTTCTCAGGTCCAAGAGCATCCTGGGGATGTCTATCTTGATGGGGCAGGCCACGCGGCAGGCCCCGCAAAGGCTGGAGGCCTGGGGCAATTCCTTGGCCTGGGGCAACCCCACCAGCATGGGCGAGACCACCGCGCCGATGGGGCCTGGGTACACCCAACCGTAGGCGTGGCCGCCGACCCGCTGGTAGACGGGGCAGATGTTCAAACAGGCCCCGCAGCGGATGCAATAGAGCGCCTCCCGCAGCGCCGGGTCGGCCAACATTCGGGAGCGGCCGTTGTCCACCAGGATCAGATGGAATTCCTCGGGTCCGTCCTCGTCGTCGGAGCGCCGTGGGCCGGTGATCATGCTCAGATAGCTGGTGATGCGCTGGCCGGTGGCGGAACGGGGCAGCAGCCGGATGAAGACGGACAGGTCCTGCATGGAGGGGATGACCTTCTCCATGCCGGTGATTCCGATGTGTATGCGGGGGGCTGAGGTGCAGAGACGGCCGTTGCCCTCGTTGGTGAAGATCACCAGGGTGCCGGTCTCGGCCACCACGAAATTGGCCCCGCTTATGCCCAGGTCGGCCTCCATGAACTTGTCCCGCAGCACCGTCCGGGCGGTGGCGGCCATGTGGTAGATGTCGTCGTCGTAGGGAATCCCCAGCTTCTCCGTGAAGAGCTCGGCCACGTCCTCCTTGGACTTGTGCAAGGCGGGAGCCACCAGGTGGGAGGGCGTCTCTTCGGCCAGTTGGATGATGTATTCGCCCAGGTCGGTCTCGTAAACGTCCACTCCCATGGCTTCCAGGACCGGGTTCAGGCCCAGTTCCTCGGACACCATGCTCTTGCTCTTGGTGGCGACCTTGATGTTCCGGGTGCGGGCGATATGGGCGACTATCTCGTTGGCCTGGTCGGCGTCCTTGGCGAAATGAAGCTGACCTCCGGCGGCGGTGACGTTGGTGTGGAGCAGGTCCAGGTAATAGTCCAGGTGGTCAAGGGTATGGACCTTGATGTCCCTGGCTTCTTGCCGCCACTGCTCCCAGACCTCGGATGTCACCTCCTCGATGGCGCTCAGGCGGGCGACGTCGAACCCGGAGCCCACGCGGTTCAGGGCCCGCTGCAGTTTGGGGTCCAGCATGGCCCGGGCCGAGGCGGCGAAGAAATCCTTTGTCTTTATCTCAGGCAATTGGCTAAGTCCATGGTGGTTTTTAGCGGATTTTGAACGAGTTTATTGGGATTCGGCGTCCATTATCTGGGCCAGGTGCCGGACCCTCACGTCCGAGCCCTGACGGTTCAGCGCCCCGCCGATGTTCATCAGGCAGCTCATGTCGCAGGACACCAGGGTTTCGGCGCCGCTGGCCAGCACGTTGGCGATCTTATCGGCCACCATCCCCTCGGAGATGTGGGGGAATTTCACGGAGAAGGCGCCTCCGAAACCGCAGCAGACCTCCGCCTCCTCCAACTCCTTCTCCTCAAGTCCGGGGATGGAGCGCAGCAACTTCTTAGGTTCCTCCCGTACTCCCAACTCCCGGAGCAGGTGGCAACCGGGGTGGTAGGCGGCCGTGCCCTGGTGGCTGGCCCCGCATAGGGAGGCGTCCTCCACTCCCAGGACCTTCACCAGGAATTCGGAGAACTCGTAGGTCTTGGCGGCCAGGGCCCTGGCCTGGGCCAGCAGTTCGGCGTCTTCGGCGAACAGGTCCAGATAAAAAACGCGCAGGGTGGCGGCGCAGGAGCCGGACGGGACCACAACGTACTCGCTTTTCTCGAACTGTTCCAGGACCCGCTTGGCCAGGATGCGGGCCTCCCGGTTGAACCCGGTGTTGTAGACGGGCTGGCCGCAGCAGGTCTGGTCCTTGGGAAAGCCCACGGTGACGCCCAGCCGCCGCAGGACGTTGACCACGCTGACACCGACCTCCGGATAGAACTGGTCGACGATGCAGGTGACGAACAGGTCGGCGGTGATGTCGGCTTTCTGGGTCAAGAGGGCTCACTTCCGTATCCAGCTTCGGGAAGCGTACCAGAGGCGTGGCCAGCTAGCAACTTCGGGGCTTTGTTGACACCCGCCTGGGGCGTTATTACACTCGCTCCAATCTTTCCCCAGAGGCCATGATCCATGCTACCCAAAACGGCGGACGTGGTGATAATCGGCGGTGGGGTGATGGGCTGCTCCATCGCCTACCAACTGGCCAAGCAGGGCGTGCGATGCACGGTGCTGGAGCGGGGCAGGTTCGGCGGGGGCGCGTCCGGGGCGTCGGCGGGGGTGATCTCGCCGCTTTGGCATGTGGACCCAGCGGTAGAGCACATGTGGCGCTTGGGCCTGCGCAGTCTGGAGCTCTTCCCGTCATTGGCCGCGGATCTGTCCGATGCCGGCATCGACCCAGAGTTTCGGCAGACCGGGGTGCTCAAGCTGGCATTCGCCGAAGAACAGGTTGACGAACTGCGCCGCGATCTGGTCTGGCAGAGCGGATTGGGAATGGATGTGGTTTGGCTGGACCCGGCCCAGGTGGCCCAGCGGGAACCCGAGTTGAACCCCGATGTCCTGGGCGGCGTGTTTTCTCCCAGGGAGGGATACGTCCGTGGCCAGCGATTGGTTGACTCCCTGGTTCACGCCGCGAGCCGGCTGGGCGCCCAGTTTCACCAGGCTATCGAGGTCTTGGGCCTCCGCCGCCGGGGGCGACGGGTAACCGGCGTCGATACACCGGGGGGCGGAATAGATGCCGGACAGGTGGTGCTGGCCGCCGGACCGTGGAGCGGGATACCCGCCAGGTGGCTGCCGGAGGCCCAAAACCCTGATTCACCGGCGATACCGGTGCGGCCAGTCAAGGGAGAAAGAATCTTACTGCGAAAACCCGGTTTTCTGCCGCGTTCTCCGGTCCGGAATTTCGAGGCCTACGTGGTGCCCAGGTTGGATGGGACCGTGCTGGTGGCCGCCACCCGGGAAGAGGGCCGGTTCGACGAGATCGTGACCGCCGGCGGAGTCAGCCAGTTGATTGCCGCGGCGGCCTTGAGCTTTCCCAACCTGGCCGGCGCCGAGTTTGTCTCCGGCCGGGCCGGCGTGCGGCCGGCTACCCCGGACGGCATGCCCGTGCTGGGACCGGTTCCGGGGACGGAGGGCTTCAGCATCGCCGCGGGGCACGACGCCGTGGGCATCATGCTGAGCCCGGCCACCGCCGAATTGATGGCCCAGTACCTGTTGGACGGGAACGCGGCGCCGCTGGAACCGTTCAGCCTTTCGCGGTTCTAGACCGGCCCCGGTGAGGCTTGGTCCGAGTTGGCCCTGGTTCGACAGGTCCGATTCCGCCCCCCGGTGGGCCGGGGACCGGGGCTACGGTGATTGAGGATGGCTTACCGCGGCGAAGTCAAACTGGAGCCCGCCAACCGGCCCCAAGAGTCCAAAGCTTGGGAGGGAACGCCCTACTAGGTTACGTCTCTGATGGCTTCCTTCACCCGCATCAGCAATCTTGTGGACGGCGGCATGCTCTCCGATTAACACCAAGGACAATTGTGAAAGAAGAAAGCCGATCGGCCAAGGAGGTGGAGCGCGCCTCAATCTGGTGGTTGCCGGCGGGGATACGTCCGATCCAGCGGGGGCGCTCCAAAACGGGAATCTGGCGTCCCCATGCCTAGAACAGGTGTTCGGGGGCGCCGAAAGGACTTAGGCTGGCCGCGGTCCAGCGATTGGGGATTGCCCGATGCAAGTAGGGGCACGGTGCCGCCGTGCCCCTACTTGCCGGCTAAGTGGTTTCACCGATGGAACCAGCCGACAAGACCCCGTTCCGATTGGGCGTCCCAGCCTACCCGGACAGGGCAACGTCCAGAATCGCCACCCGGCCCTCGGCCACGGCGGCCAGGCCGTCTTTGATGGCGCCCTTTAGCCGTTTGGGGTCTTCCACCCGCTCTCCGTGGCCGCCGAAGGGGGTTACCAGTTCCTGGTAGTCTGGGCCAGGGATGTCCACGCCGTGGAAGATGCCGGAATTGGCGGCGGCGCCGTTGGGGTAGAAGGAAAGGTGCAGCCGCTTCATGACGGCATAGCTGGTGTTGTTGAACACCACGATCATGAAGGGCAGGCTGCTCTCCCTGGCCACGCCCAGGGCCTGGGTGATCGGGTTGTACAACAGCGCGCCGTCGCCCATGAGGGCCACCACCGGACGGTCGGGAGAGGCCAACTTCACGCCCAGGGCGGTGCCAAGTCCCTGTCCCAGTCCGCCGATGGGACGCAGGTAACTCTGGGGGTTGTCCCAGTTGATCCGCCGCAGTATCTGGGTCCGGTGAACGATGGTCTCGTCGACATATATGGTGTTGGAGGGCATGGCCTCG
>JACZXN010000097.1 GCA_022571575.1 Chloroflexota bacterium
TCTGCGAATTAACCGAAAATATTGACGTCCTGATCCATGACCTGCCCCCCTCCCGGGCCGCCGAGTGCGGGCTCGGTCCGGACCGGCTGGCCGCGTCCCGGCCCGGCCTGATCGCCGCCGCCATCACCCCCTACGGCAGCACCGGCCCCTACTCCGAATACGCCGCCAACGACATCAACGTCTTCCACGCCGGAGGGGAGGGGAACCTGCTGCCCAACGGCCTGGCCCTGGACCAGTTCCCCGGCCGGGCGCCCATCACCGCCGGCAGCATGATGGGCTCCTACCAGGGCGGGCTCACCGCCGCGGTGGGCATCGTTGGGGCCGTCTACGCCCGGTGGGGCGGGTCTCCGGGGCAGTCCATCGACTGTTCCATACAGGAGGCCCAGTTGACCATCGGCTACCTCCCGGTCCAGCGGCTGGAATCAGAGGGATTCGTGGAGACCCGGTTCTCCCGCTATTTCCGGGTCGGCGGGGTCATGCCGGCCTCCGACGGGCATGTGGAGCTATTGACCCTGGAGCCCCGGCAGTGGGAGAGCCTGGGCGTCTTTCTGGGCGGACCCGACTGGGCGGCCCCCGAGAGATTCCAGGACCCGGCAACCCACGGCGCCGAGATAAACCGCCACCTCCGGGAATGGACCGCCACCAAGACCAAGGACTGGCTGTATCACGAGGGCCAGGCCCAGGGCGTCCCCTTCGCCCCGTATTACACCCCCAAAGAGGTGTTCGAGAGCCCCCAGCAGCGTGACCGGGACTTTTTTGTCCCGGTGGACCACCCCGAGGCCGGAGAATACGACTATGCCGGGCTGCCCTTCCGCATGACGGAAACTCCGCCGGTTCTGGACCGCGCTCCGCTATTGGGAGAGCACAACGCCGAGGTGCTCCGATCCCTGGGATACACGGGTGAAGAGATCGTCGCGCTGGCCCGCGCGGGCGTGGTCTGATGGCCGGCGCTCCGGGACCACTCTCCGGCATCAGGGTGGCCGATTTCTCGGTCCACGCCGCCGGGCCCTTCGCCGGACTGATGCTGGCGGAGATGGGCGCGCAGGTCATCAAGATCGAGAGCTCCGCCCGGCTGGACATCACCCGCCGTCCCCACGCCATGTACGGCAAGCCGCCCTCGAGCTTCGAGCAGATCAACGCCAACAAGATGTCGGCCTGCCTGAATCTCAAGGAACCCCGGGCGGTGGAACTGGCCCTGGAACTTGTGCGGGTTTCCGACGTGGTGCTGGAGAATTTCCGGCCGGGCGTGTTCGACCGCTTGGGCATCGGCTACGAGTCGCTGCGGCAGGTGAAGCCGGACATCATCCTGGTGTCGCTCTCGTCCAACGGCCAGAGCGGCCCGGAGCGCAATTACGCCGGCTACGCCCCCATGTTCTCGGCCCTGGGAGGTCTGGGCCACCTCACCGGCTACCCCGACGGGCCGCCGGTGGAGCTTCGCCACGGCATGGACCACACCGGTGGCATGTTGCTGGCCTTCACCGCCGTGGCCGCCCTCTGCGCCAAGCGGCGCACCGAACTCGGCCAGCACGTGGACGTTTCGGTCCGGGACATGGGCTCGGCCTTCATCGGTCAGGCCCTTCTCGATTACGCCATGAACGGCCGCGAGGCCCACCGTCAGGGCAACCGCGACGACTCCGCCGCGCCCCAGGGCGTCTACCGGTGCCTGGGCGACGATGCCTGGGTCACCATATCCGTGGGGTCGCCGGACGAGTGGCGGGGCTTGATCGACGCCATGGGCCGTCCCCCGTGGGCCGAGGGAGATAGGTTCGGCGACGCCTTTCGCCGCTGGAAACACCACGACGAACTGGACGGATTGATCGAGGAGTGGACGGCGGGAAATACGCCGTGGGAAGTCACCGAAAAGCTCCAGTCCCACCGGGTGCCCGCCTTCCCGTCCCTCTCCCCGGACCAGTTGATGAGCGACCCCCACCTTCTGGCCCGGGAGGCCTTTCCCACTGTGAGCCATCCGGAAAAGGGCAGGCAACGGGCCGTGGTCCCGCCATGGCGGTTCTCCGGAACTCCGGCCCGCATCGACCGGTGGACCCCTGACCTGGGTGAGCACAACATGGAAGTTTTTCATGGCATACTCGGCCTTCCGAAGAAGGAGGTCGAAGGCTTGGAGAATGACCGAGTGGTTTGGTAGGGCCGTGGCAGGCTAAAAAGGCTCCGGGTGAAAGCCGGGGGCCTCTGCTTTGCGGTTTTACCAACATATTGAGTACAATCCTCCGGGGATTCCGGTTTGTGTACCGGTGAGTGGAGATTTAACATTGGCGGAAGCACGGGCATGACCAGTGAAACGAAGACAGTGGTCTCACTGCGCGGGGTGGACATCCCCCTGGTCCGCCGGGGCTCTGGCCCGCCGGTCCTGGTGTTCCACGGCGGCGATGGACCGGTGGACCATCTCCCGTTCGCCGAGAGCCTCTCCGGCGATTTTGAGTTGCTTCATCCCACCCACCCCGGGTTCGACGGCTCGCCCATCCCCGAGCATTTCGATAACCTGCAGGACCTGATCTTCCTGTATCTGGACCTGATCGACTCCCTGAACCTTCAGGACGCGGTCCTGATGGGGTTTTCCATGGGCGGTTGGCTGGCCGCCGAGATCGCGGCGATCAGCACCAGCCGCTTCTCCAAGCTGGTCCTGGTGGACTCGGTGGGCATCAAGCCGGGTGGCCCCTTCGACCGGGACATAGCCGACGTATTCGCCCTTTCCGCCGGGGACCTGTTGAAGGCCACCTGGCACGACCCCTCCAAGGCCCCGGACCCGGCGGAGATGACTGAAGAAGAGCTCCAGACGGTGGCGGCCAACAAAGTGGCCCACGGGCTCTACACCTGGGAGCCGTACATGCATAACCCCAAGCTACGCTACCGGTTGCACCGCATAGACATCCCCACCCTTCTGATCTGGGGCGAAAACGACGGAATTGTTACGACGGACTACGGCGCTTCGCTGCGGGACTTGATCCCGGGCGCCCGCCTGTCCGTGATCTCCGAGTCTGGCCATCACCCGCACATCGAGCAGCCCGGCGAGTTTGAAAAACGTTTCCTGGAGTTCGCTTCCAGTTAGCCGGGCGCCATGAGAACCTGGATTCACCCGGTCTTCGGCGCCCGTTTCCCGAAAATCGCTTCCCCGAAATCGTTTGCGAAATCGTTTGCGAAATCGTTTGATAGTAGGTGCCTGATTTGAGAGCTTGGTTTTTCACCGAAGACGCCTATCCCTACCTGCCCGAAGCGGACTCCTACGAGTCCATACGGGTCAATCTGCCCAACAAGCATTTCGACCCGGAAACCGGGGCCGATCTCTACAACATGTATCTGGACATGTGGTGCGCGGCCGATGAGATGGGCCTCAACATCATGAACAACGAACACCACCAGACGGCCACCTGCATGGTCCCGGCGGCGCCCATCATGCTGGGCATTCTCGCCCGGGAGACCAAGAACGCCCGCCTCCTGATCCTGGGCAATCCGATTTCCAACCGAAGCCAGCCCGTCCGCGTGGCCGAGGAGATGGCGTTGATCGACGTGATCTCCCGGGGCCGGCTCGAATGCGGGTTCGTACGGGCAGTGCCCTATGAGACCGCTCCGGCCAACGTTTTCCCGTACCGGGGCACCGAGAAGCTATGGGAGGCCCACGATCTGATCATCAAGGCCTGGACTCACCATGAGGGGCCGTTCAACTTCGAAGGCCGCTGGTTCCATGCCCGGCAGGTCAACATCTGGCCCCGGCCCTACCAGCAGCCCCATCCCCCCGTGTGGGTAACCATGGGCAGCGCCGGAACGGCGGCCCAAGTCGGCCAGCGCGGGCATGTGGGAGGAGTCTTCCTGGCCGGCTATCCCAGGATACGGGACGTATTCGATGGCTACCGCCAGGGGTACTTGGACACCCACGGAGAGGACGCGCCCATCGACCGGCTCGCCTACTGCGCCCTGATCTTCGTGGGTAAGACCGAGAAGGAGGGGTTGGAAGGCGCGGAAAAGCTGCTGTGGTATATGACGTCAAATAAAGTCCCTCCCCATTTCAGCAACCCACCCGGCTATCACCCGCCGGCGGTGGCGGCCACCATCATGCGGGGCGAGTCCGGCGTGGGCTTCCCCGCGGCGCCCACGGTCGCGGAACAGATGGCGCGCGGCATCGTCTTCGCTGGGAATCCGGACCAAGTCTACGAGCAGATAAAGAGCTTCTGGGAGTACAGCGGCGGGTTCGGCAACCTGATGATGATGAGCCAGGCCGGGTTCATGACCTTCGAAGAGACACTGTCGTCGATGAAGCTCTTCAGCCAGGAGGTGTACCCGCGCCTGAAGGAGCTGACCGCGAGCTACGACCCGGGCGTGATGCGGGAATTAAGGGCGTCGCGGCCCAACGTGGAGAACATCGACGTCAGCACCCTGGCCTCTGAATTCGTACGGTAGTGAGATTGGTGAGGAAAGCGCATGTCTGCCGTTCCTGAATCCCGGTCTCGAGCCCTGATCAAGAGCGCGGTACGGTGGGTTAAAGACCACCGCAGCGGGGCCTTCGCCGCGCTGACCTTCTCGGTCTCCGTCGCACTGGCCCTTTTCTTCGGCCTCTCCAACCTCGGCGAGCCCGACCCCAAGATGACCTACGAGATTCTGCGGGAGATCGACGTGCTGGATGTCCGGACCCCCGTGGAGGACCTGCAGATCACCTTCCGGGACCAGGATATCCAGGCCGAGAACCTCAATCTGCGCATCTACGCCATGCGGGTGGTCAATAACGGCGAAGTCGATATCCTGCAGACCCAATACGACCAGGACCAGGTCTGGGGCCTGCGGGTGATCGACGGCCGGGTCATCGAGGCAAGACTGATCGAGGCCAGTTCCAGCTATCTGAGCGCCAAAGCCAATCCGCAGGTCGTCGGAGAGGACATCGTCGAGTTCGACAAAGCCATCGTGGAAAAAGGCCAGTTCTTCGCCTTCAACATGCTGGTGGTCCACGCCAAGGACGTGACCCCCGAAATCGTTCCACTGGGCAAGATCGCGGGCATCGACGAGATATTTCTGACGCGGGTGCCGGTGAAGGTGGAGGGGCCGGGATTCTTTTCGGACCTCTTTGCCGGGGGCTGGCCGGTGCAACTGGTCCGGGCCTTGCTGTTCCTCATGGGCGCGGCCGTCGTACTGGGGCTCTTTGCCGCCGCCGTGCTGTCTTATTCGTTCCTCACGGCAGCCATTCGCCGCCGCCGGATCGGAATCTCAGTGGTGATGAAAACCCTGATGAATCAAAAGCAACGCGACCTGCTGTCTGAGGTCTATATGCACCACGGAATGTCCGGATTGAGCGACCTGCGGGAGAAACTGGGTAGTTCTGAGAAGCTAAAACTGGAGGCCGACACCTCGGGCACGGTGGTACTGGCCGGCGAGTCTGAATTCCGTATCCCGCCGGCCTACTATTCTGCCGCGTCACTCAAGGAGGCCGATGTGCTTGCCGGAAAGGGCAAGGCCCGTCTTACCGCCGACCCGGACTTTCAGGCACACCTGGACCTTTTCCTGCAAGAACTGAGCACCGGTCGCCGCGTTTTCTAGAGGCTTTTGAAAGGTGTGGTCCAACGAGTCCCCCGGCCTGCCGTCGGAACCCGCCACGAATTCACTCTTTGTTTAGGTCCTCGGCGGTCAAGACCCGAAAACCGATCGCAACCTTGACCTGGTACCAGGTCACACCGCCGTCTTGAATGCTGCCCCGTATTTCCTTTACCTCGAACCAGTCCAAGTTCTTGATCGTTTCGCCGGCCCGAGAAATCGCCCCATCGATCGCCTCTTGGACTCCGTCTGAAGACGAACCAACCAACTCGATAACTTTGTAGGTACTACCAACTGTCATTGCATCACTCCTTCTTACTTTGGGGGCGGATTATAGTTAAAAAGTGCCCGTGATTACAATACCCGCTGCCTTTGCGAGATAAGTCTATTTGGCGATTTGGGTATAATAGTGTCTTTCACGTCTCGCCCAACCGGCGATTCCGGTTGATGCAGCAGAGAAATTTTGCGAAACTCCAAGGCGCAACGACTATCCTTCGGGAGCAGTTGCGCCCATTAACACAGCGGATACAACATGCCCTTGTTACTGAATTATTCGATTACGTCCTTGTTCCTCCGGATACCTTTGACCTGGCGCGACGGCCCCATACGATGGAGGAGTGAATGACCGGACCCAAAATCCTGGTCGTCGCCGCCATCATGGCGGTCCTCCTCCTATCGCCGTCCATCGCGTCGGCACAGCAGTCGATCCCACATATATTTTTAGGTTCGGCCACGGTCAATGGCAGTCCGGCCCTAGACGGCACCTCCGTTGCCGCATTCATCGATGGCCAGCAAATTACGTCGGTGGCGGTGCTCGGTGGCAGTTATTCGGGGCTGTTGGTCGTACCACAGGACGGCCAAAGCTTTTCGGGTAAAACGATTTCTTTCACGATCGGTGGCATCCCAGCGGACCAGACGGCCCTTTGGGTGCAGGGCGAAGCCACTATATTGAATCTCACCGCCTCCCCGTCCCAACCGACGCCCACACCTGCGCCCCCAACTCCAACTCCGGTACTCATCCCGGGGGAGAAAGGAGACACCGGCCCACCCGGCCAACCCGGCCCCCAGGGGGTCCAGGGAGTATCAGGTCCTTCCGGCGCCGGTGGTCCGGCCGGCCCGGCCGGCCAGCCGGGTCCCGCCGGGGCTTCAGGGGCCTCGGGTACTCAAGGTCT
>JACZXN010000098.1 GCA_022571575.1 Chloroflexota bacterium
CTCCGGCGTGCCCCACACCTGCAGGTTGAGGAAGAAGTCCTTCACGTCCTGGTCGCCGTACTGGTCGATCTTCTCGGTGAATTTGCCGTAGTACTCGTAGCCCTTGGTGGTCTTCAGGTGGTCGCTGTGGAACTCGTAATGGTCCATTATCGATTCCCAGTAGACACCGATGTACTCTTTGGCCATCGCTTGGGCTGTCTCTTCGTCCTCGTGGCAGAAGGTGAAACCCACCACGATGGGCGGCGGCGCAGGCGACCCGTTCACCTCTAGGAAGATCTCCCGGTAGGTCTTCAACTCGGCCTCGACCTCATTCCAGGGTTTCTGGGGGATGATCAGCATGCCCAGCCCCAGTTGGGCCAGAGTCAAGGAGGATTCGGGCGATACCGCGGCGGCGTAGATCCTTCCCTTGAAGCTCTTGAAGGGTCTGGGCCGGATCTCCACCCTGGGTTGTTTGATCAATTCCCCGTCGGATTCGGCCACCCCCTCTTCCAGGGCCTGGACCAACAGCCGGGCGCCCTCGGCGAACCTGGTCCGGGACTCGGCCATGCTCACCTGGAAGCCGTCGAATTCCACCCTGGCCAGTCCCCGGCCAACGCCGACCACGGCCCGTCCGCCGCTCAGATGGTCCAACATCGAGAACTGCTCCGCCACCCTTACGGGGTCGTGCCAGGGCAGGACCACCACCATGCTGCCCAGTTGCACCTTTTCGGTCCGCCCCGCCATGTAGGAGAGGAACTGCAACACGTCGGGACACATGGTGTAGTCGGTGAAGTGGTGCTCCACGCCCCAGATGGACTCGTACCCCAATGGCTCGGCCAGGTCGGCCAGGCGCAGCTCGTTCTGGTAGACCTCAAGGTCGGTGCGGTTCTGGTGGCGGTTCTGGAAAAAGATCGACGTTCCGACGTGCATATGCCGCTCCAAGGTCAGAGAAATCTAGGTCTCAGTCTTAAGTCTCAGTTTACAGGCCGGCAACTTGGCGCGTCCACCGGTTGTCCCGGTTGCCCCGGTGGGTGGTGACGCACCTGCTTTGGGTTGGCCGACGCCAAGAAGCGGCGGGAAGACACCCCGCCGCTTCTTGGCATTTTGCCTGATTATTTTGCCTGCAGTGGAGTTACGGTGTCGCGGAGAAACCACCGGCATTGATGCCCGCCCGGCTGCAGTCCTCGTCCTCTTGGGACGTTCCGCCGCTGCCGCCGACCGCGCCGATTATCTCGCCGTTCCTGAAGATGGCCAGCGCGCCCTGGCCGGGAATCATGTGACCGCCTTCCATGGCCATGAAGGCCCTGAAGATGGGCGCCTGGGCGTTGTCGGTCAACTCGCCGCTGGCCCGCTCGAAACTGGCCGACGCCACCGCCTTGCCCCGCGACACGGCGGGGGTCCGCCAGGGGGCCCCGTCCATTCGGAACATGGTGATCAGGTCGCCCCGGGGATCAACCACCGAGACACTCATCTTGAGTCCCAACTCCACCACCTTGGCCTTGGCCCCGGCCAATATAGTTTCAGCTTCCGCAAGTGTCAGACTAGCCAAAATACCACCTCCAAAATTACGCGCTTCGGCGTGAGCGCCGGGCAACATTGTAGGCGACAACGGAGCTTGTGGAAAGGGGGGAAATCAGGGGGAGGCGCCGTAGATGCTGGGCCTCCCCGCTGGGATACCGGTGGTTATCTGCAGGGGTTATTGGCCTGCGGTTATTGGAACGTCACTATCGGGGAAAGGGGGGCCAGGCCTGACCCGTTGAATCGGCCCGGCGTGGTCTCAGTGACTATGTCCACCAAGGTGTCGGCGTCGAAGGCCGCGATATTCTCCAGCGTCAGAGACATGGTGCCGCCGGCATTCTCCCGTACTTTGAACTTCACCACGGCCACGGACCCGCTGCCGTCGATCCCATCGACATCGACGATACCAGTCCAGATCCGGCCCGGCCCCGGAGAACTGGAGTCGATCAGTGCATTGCCCGTCAATATGCCCCGCTCCAGTTGGGCGAATTCCAGCTTGGCTGGGTCATACACCAGGACGAATTCCAAACTGCCCACGTTGTTGGCCCGGCTGGCCAAGATCGAAACCGAGATAACCTTGGGAGCCGGTGTGGCAGTGGGCCGGGGAGCAACGGGCGGGGGAGTCGGCGTCGGCGCCGGGACCCGGGTGCTCACGGCGGCGGGAGTGGGGGTTGGTGACGCCGTAACCAGAGGAGAGGCCCCCTCCCCGCCGCCACCGCCGCCCAGCACCCCGACGGCGAATAGGATGCCCACAAGGGCGCCCACAACGGCCACCGAAGCCAGCAGCCATTTCCAACTGGAGGATATTCCGATAAACGCGACTTCCAACAACCAGCGCATCTGTTGCTCTCCTAACTGGGGCGGGCCATCTTCAGAATGCTTCGTGCGTCGTCGATAGTTATCTTGCCGTCGTTGTTGATGTCCAGTGAAAGGTCGACCGGCAAGAGGTTGGACGCCATCTTCAGGGCCAGCAGGGCGTCCAACGCCGTGACCAGGCCATCGCCGTCGCCGTCACCCTGGATCTTCGCGCCCACCCTGAAGTCGGCGCCCACCAATTCCACGGTCAATGGGCCGTCGGCGGAGTGGTTCACCAAGGCGTCGGACAGGGTGAGCGAACTCACGGAGCCATCGCCTCCGATGACTTGAAACGTCACCACCGCCGCGGTCCCGCCGGGGCCTCTGCCCCTGGTCATGGCGAACCCGAACCGCACCTGACCCAGGGTATCGGTGTCGTAACTGAAAGTGTCCTTCGTTAGCCTGGAGCCCCGCTCCACCGCGATCACCCGCAGGGCGTCGGAATCGTAGTTCAAGGTGAATCCCAGGCTGGTGATGCCCTCAGCCCGGTTCAACTTCACGGGCACGCGGACGATGCTGCCCGTGGGCGACACGCGGGATTCAAGTATCATGGCGGTCCCGTCGGGCATGACGGCTCGGGGCGCCGGCTCCTTGGTGGGCTCGGGCGTGGGCTCGGTGACGCTGGCCGACGGAGGACGGGCGTCGCTCTGCCGGTTGATGGTGATGCGGTAGGTGCCGATGGGGTTGCCCACCCGTCCCGAGGCGGAGACGGACAGGGTGTACCAGCCGTCTTCCGGAGCCGCCCATTCCAGGGATTTGTCCAGGCCGTAATTGGAGACGGAGAACCCCGCCGATTGTTTCACCACCTCTAACCGCACGCCTTCCACGGTGCCCAATGTCACACCGACCGTGTAGGTGATTCCCTTCTCCGCGATGAACCGGAAATAATCGTAGTCGCTGCGTGGGCTGATGGCGCCGGCGATGGCGTTGCCGAATCCGATGCGGGTGGCGTTGGCGGCGGAATCGCTGTGCCGGTCCAGCAGGGTTGTATCGGGCGTGACCTTCAGCGAGTAGGTCCCCGTGGGCTCCGCCGCTTTGGGCGACGCTGAAACTTTGACGTAATAGGTCGTCGAATCAGGGGCAGTCCAACGGACGATGTTGCTTTCCCCGAAGTTGCGCGCGCCGGTTTCCGATCCGCCGCCCAGGCTGTTGACTTCCAAGGAGACCGCCGTCGCGGAACCGTAGGTCAGGTCCAGGACGTATTCCACTCCCCGCTCGGCGGGGAACGAGAAGTAATCCAGATCAGACTGGGGACTGATGGCCCCTTGGTAGACCGTGCCGAAGCTGAGCGGGGTACCGCTCAAGGCCGTGTCCTGGTGCCGGTCCTCCAGGCTGGTGTTCGCCTCCACGGTAAGGGAGTAGGTGCCGATCCCCTGGCTGGCCTGGGGCGAATGGGACACCAAAACGTAGAAGGTGCCGGTGCTGGCCGCGGTCCAGCCCAGGCCGGTGCCCAGACCGTTGGTGCTGCTCAGAGTGTCTCCGGTGTCATTCTCGATGGAGATGACGGCGCCGTTGGCGGTGATCAGCTCCAATGCCACCGAATAATTGACGCCCCGTTCGGCCCGGAAGGAAAAATAGTCCCGGTCGGTCTCCGGGCTTATCGCCCCCGGCAGGGCATTCCCAAAGGTGATGAGGGACGCGTCGGCCGGGATTTCACCGTGGCGGTCTTGCAGAGTGGTGTCGCTGCTCAGGTTAAGTGAGTAGGTGCCGATGACATCGGGCACTTGAGGCGAGGCCGAGACCACCGCCAGGTAGGTCCCGTCGGCCGGGGCCAGCCACTCGAGACTCGTCCCCACGCCTCCGTTGGAGGCCAGGCTGGTCTCGTTGGTGTCAATCACCGACAGTGCGACGCCGGCGACGCTGTCCAATGAGACGTCCAGGATGTATTTGACCCCGCGTTGGGCCGGGAATGAGAAGTAGTCCAGGTCGTCCGCCGGGCTGATGGACCCCTGATGAGCGTTGCCGAAACTGATCACGGTCGCGTCTTCAACCGACTGGGCATGCTGGTCCAGAAGGGCCGTCTGGGCGCCCAGTTGAAGAGCGTAGGTGCCGTTGGGGCTCCGCACCCGGCTGGTGCCGGACACCGCGATATAGTAGGTGCCGTTGCTGGGGGCTATCCAGCTCAGCGTGTCGCCGATGCCGTCATTGGTCTTTTCCAGGCCGGCGAAGGCGGCGTGAATCGTTATTTCCACGCCTTCGGAGGTCCCCAGGTCGACCTCCACGTTGTATTTCACGCCGCGTTGGGCCTGGAAGGAGAAAAAGTCGTAATCGTCGCCGCCGTCGATGCTGTTAGCCAGATTGGGCTGGTTGGTCCAGGGACTGATGGCCCCCTGATACACGTTTCCGGGAGAGATCTGGGTCGAGCCGTTGCGCCCCTCGGAATGGCGGTCCATGAGGCGCGTGTCTTCGAACCCGCTCAGGGTGTAATCACCCAGGTAGAAGGATCCGTCGGAACTATTGATGGTGCCCGACACTTCCACGTAATAGGTGTCGGTGGTGCGGGCGGTCCAGGTAACAGTCTTCTGGCCGCCGGTTACGCTGAGTTCCTGGCCGGGAGAATTGTAGTTGCCGCGCGCCAGGGAGTTGATCACGGCAATGTTGGCGTCCACCACCGTAATCTCATCCAACACGAAGGTGTATTTGACGCCTCTGACGGCCTGGAAGGAGAAATAGTCGACGTCGAAGAGGAGGTCCGAGGTGTTGATGACGCCTGGGACGGGCCCTGAGCCGATGGTTAGGTGGGTCGAAGTGAAACGGTAGTCGCCGTGGTCGTCTTCGGCATAGGTGGGATAGTTATTGGAGAAAAAAGCCACCGCAACCACCGCCAGGAACACCAGCGTCATTGTCAGCAGCGACGTCGATTTCCGCATACCCGTCCTCCCTTCATCCGCCACGACGCGCACCACGGGTGCCCGGTCCACGGTCCGCCTGGGGTCCGCGAAACGCCGTCAGCAGGCGACCATAACCGGCCGGCCGCACCAGCCGGTGGGTGGGCGCCTTATTTTTAGCTTGGAAAATTATATATAGTTTAAAATTAATTTTAAATTTAAGTCAATTAAATTCACACCGTCTAACAGACAAATAATGGATGGCCAGGAATCGCAGAGGCAGGACCGGGCAGATATCTAGGGGGAGTAGATGGTGGTGTGGGGGTAAAAAGCGTACCAGCCGAACCAGTAGGCGTCGCGGCTGGGGAGCCGTTTGAGGGACTGGACTCTGCCGTCCAGGCTTACCAGCGCGTCCTCCCCGGCACGCCAGTCCACGCCTTGCTCGTCGGTCAGTATGACCGCGCGGCCCGGCCCGGCCTCCGCTTCGGACACGGTGAAAACATGGCCGCCCCGGTCGTAAGCCCTGACGCCGGAGCCTGCAGCGACTGCGACGACCACCACGTTCCGGCCTCCCAAGGTGTCGTTGATGACCGTCGGCCCATCGAACACCGAGTGCGGGTAGGCCCTGGCCGCATCATCGAGGACCAGCCCAAACACCTGTTCCTTGGTGTCCAGTTCCGAACTTCGCTGCGGCACCGGGAACATGGTGGTTTCCTGGTGGCGGTAGACGAAATAGGCGGAGTCGTTTCGTGATTCGGGGGCGTAGGACTCTCCCGGGAAGATCCCTGTTTCCACGTCCAGGACGGTGGTGTCTGGGTGTTCGGCTACCCAGTCAGACCATATGGTGAGGGTCATGGGCAGGACCTCGAGTTTCATGCCGCCGCCAACCAGCGGGCCCACGGCCGGGACGCCACGGAACTGGTGCCAGAGGGTCTCGGTCTTGCGGTCGTACATCAGTTTGTTGGAGCGGTAGAGGAAGCCGGAGGTGCCGAACTCCACTCTTTCGCCGTCGATCTCCGTGGAATACACGATCCCAGAACCGCAAAGGGTTCAATAGGCCAGGACGAAGGGCGCCCCTCCCACGATGTCGTTGGCCATCTCGTGGCGGTTCATTATGCGGAGGGGATAGGCCCGGTGCTCGCCGTTTATGGACACGCCGAAGACCCGGTCGCCGGGCAGGAGATATCCGGCCTCCGCCGCGGAGACCACCGGCGGGTCGATGAGATCGGGGATTCCGTCTTTGGCTACCCCGCCCCACACGATCTCCTCGATCCTTATCGTCGTCTTAACGCCGTCGTACAAAAAAGCGCCCAGGCCGGGGTCCAAGAGGGAATAGAGCCGGCCCTTCCAACCGGCGAACCCCTCGGGGGGCTGAACTTGGACATTGTTCCCCAGCCATTCATTCCACCAGCTCCACTCCCGCTGCTCCGGTGGGAAAATCATCAACTCTTCGGGCGGCACGTTGTCCTTGAGACGGGACAGGAAGGAGGTCATGTTGATGATGCC
>JACZXN010000099.1 GCA_022571575.1 Chloroflexota bacterium
GTACAACCCCGCGATCAGGTACATGGCGCGGTGGGTCTCCAGGAGGTTGGAGTTGTTGCCGGCGTCGGTGCCCAGGCCCACGGCCATGCCGGCGTCCAGCATCTCGGGCAGCAGCCCCGACTGGGTCATGCCGGCGCCGCCCTTCACCGCCGCCGTGGGAACCACCACCGCCCTGGTCCCGGTGTCCGCCAAAACCGCGACTTCACTCTCGTCCAGACCCAGCATATGGGAAAGGGTCACGTTGCCGCCCAAGACCCCCAATTTCTGAAGGTATTGGGTCGGCCGCATGCCCGTTTCTCTGAGGGTGGTCTCCACATAATCTTGGCCGTTGTTGTAGTGCAGGGTGAGGCCGGTCCCGTACTGGTCGGCCAGCCGTTTGCACTGGATGAGCAGTTCATCGGTACAGAAGCTGGGGGAGAATGGCATGGCCCAGGCCCGCACTCTGCCGTCCAACTGACCGTCGAATCTTTCGATGGCCGCCTCCACGGTGCTGACGGCGTCGGCGGTGGACGAGACCGGCAGGTTCAGGGGGTTGGGCCGGTCGGTCACGTGGGCGCCCACGATGATCCGGCATCCGGCTTGCCGGTAGGCATCCAGGCACCGGTCCAGGTGCTTGGTGCTGCCGGGGTCCAGGAAGGTGGTGGTGCCGTACTTCAGCAGTTCGGTGATGGCCAGCAGGCTGGTGTGAAATTCCTCATCCTCGGTCATGACCGACTGGAGCTTGAACACGTTGGGCAGATAGGCCGAGCCCAGGTCGTCGGGGAAGATGCCCCTGGTGGCGTGGGCGTAGCTGATGTGCATGTGTCCGTTGCAGAACCCCGGCGTCACCACCATGTCCCGGGCGTCGATCACCCGGTCCGCCTGGACCCCGGCCAACTCCGCGGCCTTGCCGACCTGGAGGATGCGTTGTCCCTGGACGACCAGTGTCCCGTCGCCGATGACGCGGCGCTGGGGGTCCATGGTGATGATGAATCGGGCGCCTTCGATCTTGATGATGGGGTCCGACTTCACTGTGGCGTCTGGCATATCCAGCATCCTTGGCACAAACTGGGGCATAGACTGGCCCGTGGGGATGGAGTATTATACCGCGCCGGGTCAGCGACGGGCCGAGTACAGCCTGTTGACCGGCCAACGCCGCCCGCATATCATGCTTGAGTCCTTAACCCGCGCCCCGGGTGACAGCATGAATAAGTCTGACCTACCTTTTCTCAGCGCATCGGAACTGTCCCGGTTGATGGCCGCCAGGGAGGTTTCCCCAGTGGAGGCGGCGGAGGCGTACCTGGAGCGCATCGAGTCGCTGAACGGCAGATTCCACGCCTACCTCACGGTGACGGCCGATGAGGCCCTGGAGGCCGCGAAAAAAGCGGAGCAGGAGATCGCCCAGGGCAACCACCGGGGTCCCATGCACGGCGTCCCCGTTGCCGTCAAGGACCAGATCCACACCAAGGGAATCCTGACCACCGGCGGCTCTCCGGTGTTCAAAGACTTCGTGCCCACCGAAGACGCCACGGTCATCGTCAACCTGAAAGAGGCCGGCGCCGTGCTGTTGGGCAAGCTCAATATGACCGAGTTCGCCACCACGGGCCTGTCCCACCAGTTCGACCCGCCGCGGAACCCCTGGGACTTGGAACGGTCCACGGGCGGCTCCAGCAGCGGATCGGGGGCCGCCACGGCCGCATTTCTTTGCGGGTCCGCTCTGGGAGAAGACACGGGAGGCTCGGTGCGCTTCCCGGCGTCGTGGTGCGGCCTGGCTGGGCTCCGGCCCACTTGGGGACGGGTCAGCCGCTACGGGGTCATGCCCGGCGTCCGCTCCATGGACACCATCGGCCCCCTGGGACGCACCGTGGAGGACTGCGCCATAACCCTGGCGGCCATCGCGGGCCACGACCCCAAGGACCGGCTGAGCAGCAAAGAGCCGGTCCCCGACTACCGGGCCGCTCTCACCGGGGACGTCAAGGGCCTGAGAGTGGGGATCGTCCGGGAACTCCTCTACACCGATCGGGTGGATGAGGAGGTGCGCCGATCGGTGCTGGCCGCCGCCGGCACTCTGAGGGAGATGGGCGCTCAGGTGGAAGAGTTGTCGATACCGCTGGCCGCCGACGCCGGGACCATCTCCGGCGCCATCAGGGTGGAGGCCCCGGTCACCTACGGGGAACTGCTGCGTGACCGGCCCGGGGATATCGCCCACGACAACCGCATCGCCTATATGGTGGGCAGCATCATGCCCGCGCCATACTACTACAAGGGCCTGCGGCTCAGGTCTCTGATCCGCGACCAGGTATTGGCGGCCCTGGACGGCGTGGACCTGTTGCTGTCCCCGACCACGGGGGTGGCCGCCCAACTGTTGGAGCCGGACCCGGTGATCGACGGCAAGGGTAAGGGCAACCGGACCCCTTGGCTGCTGACCACCACCTTCAGTTTGGCCAACGTCCCGGCCCTGAGCCTGCCCTGCGGCTTCACCGCCACTGGCCTGCCCATCGGCCTCCAGATCGCAGGGCGGCCCTTCGACGAGAGCACCGTATTGCGCGCCGGCCATGTCTACGAGCAAAATACCGATTGGCGCTCCCGCAGGCCCACTATGTTCGATGGTTAACCGGTCCACGGAAGGGGCCGCCGGACCACTGGATTGCCCTTAGCGCAGCATTGTGAGAGATTGAACGGGTGCTCAAGAAGCTCGATCTAAAAGCATCGCTGGAAGGCCTGGTGCTCATCCGCGATGACCGGTTGCCGGTGCGGCGGATACCCCTGCGTGAGAAGCCGCTGCAGCGCTACGTGCTTCCCTACCGGAGCCTGTTGGGCCTGCTGATCATCTGCATCGCCTGGCCGCTGTCTTGGGCCGAGGATGGGGCGGCCAGCCAATTCACCTTCTTCCCCCTTTGGCTCGGTTTCATCCTTTGCATCGACGGTCTGGTGCTGCGGCGCACCGGGACCTCGCTGATCGTCCGCAGCCCAAAGATCGTGGCAATGATGTTCATCGTCGCCATGCCCTACTGGTGGGCGTTCGAGGGTGTCAACCAGGTAACCCAGAATTGGGTCTACATCGGGCCGGTCACAAACACCGGGCTGTTCTACTACCTGCAGGCGTCGCTGGCCTTCTCGGTGGTCATTCCCGCCGTGTTCGAGGTGTCCGAACTCGTCGGTTCCTTCGGATTCATCAAACGTTTTGGCCATCTGCCGGCCCTGGTCTTGAGCCGGCGGCAGGTCATGTTGACGGGGCTATTTGGCCTATTGTCCCTGGCGGCGGTATTTCTGTGGCCCGCTTACCTGTTCCCGATGACCTGGGCGTGTCTGTTCTTCATCTTCGACCCCATCAACTGCCTCGCCGGCCGGCCCAGCATATTTTCTCAGATTCGGAACGGCGATTGGCGGGTGGTCATAGCCTTCGCCCTGGGCGCGTTGGGCTGCGGTTTCTTCTGGGAGATGTGGAACAACCAGGCGTCGGTAAGTTGGGAATACAATATCGGGTACGTGGATTTCGCCCGCGTCTTCCAGATGCCGCTGTTGGGGTACGGCGGTTACCTGCCCTTCGGTCTGGAGACCTACGCCGTGTTTCACTTCGCCGCCGGCCTGCTCGGCTGGTCCTCCGACGCCCACGTGCCCCTGAACGGGGACTCCCAGGCGAAGGGGGACTCCCAGGTGAAAGGGGACGTCCGGGCCGCAGACTGACGCAAAAGAACCGATGCAGTCCCGGCCCTTGTATATGGCCAGGGCCGCCACCCGCCGGGCAAGATTCTTGTCCCCTCCCCGGCGCCGGTGTATCCTTGTTCAACGGCCCGAGGGCTCCGACGGCCTGAGTTCCTGCCGCTCGGTCTGACCAGATACCTCATCACGCCATCGCCATCACGCTAACGAAGGAGACTCACAGATGAAGTTTGGAATCTTCACCATCGTTCCCTGGCACGAGAGCAAAGGGCAACGGCAATCGCTGGACGAAGCCCTGGAACAGATCGAACTGGCCGATCAACTGGGCATCGACGAGGTCTGGCTGGGAGAGCACCGTTTCTCCCGCCATGGACTGCTATCGGGCATCTGGTCCTTCGCCGGCTTGGTTGCCGGTAGGACCGAGCAGATCCGCATCGGCACCGCCGTGGTGGTGCTGCCCCTGCACAACCCCATCCTGGTGGCCGAAGAAGCCGCCATGATCGATAACATCAGCGGCGGGCGTCTCAACCTGGGGATCGGCTCCGGCTACCAGCGCCAGGAGTTCGACGGTGTCGGCGTGGACATCAACGAGAGCCGCGAGCGGTTCTACGAGGCGGTGGATGTCATCCGCAAGGCCTGGACCGAAGAAACCCTGACCTTCCACGGCAAGTTCACCAACGTGGACAACCTGTGGGTCCTGCCCAAGCCTTTGCAGCAGCCCCATCCGCCACTGTTCCAGGCCGTGAGCACCTCACCGGCCAGCATCGACTTCGCCGCCAAGAACCAGATCCAGGTCATCGCCGGCGGGCCCACCGACATCCTGGGCCAGGCGCCGCAGGTCATCAAGGCCTGGCGGGAGAAGATGGAGGAATACGGCCATCCCCACGAACATCTGGACCCGCCCATGTCCAAGGGCATCTACGTGGCCCCGACCCAGGAAGAAGCCGAGCGCGACGCCGAGGAGTTGCAGAATTTCTCCTCGCGCATCCTGCGGTCCGAGGGCAACAACGGCCTGATCGGCATGCCCATCGACAAGGATGGGAACATCCCTCCCGGTTACGAGCACTGGGCCAACCGGCAGGCCGACCGGGACCGCCGCGACGACCCGGGCCACGCCGGCCTGCCGCCACTGGTGGGAACACCCGAGGTGGTGATCGAGCGGCTGAAAGAGACCCAGGCGGCCGGCATCAACCATGTGTTTGGCAACTTCGGGTTCCCCGGCCTGCCCAACGAGAAGGTGCTGCGGTCCATCGAGCTATTCGCCAAGGAGGTCATGCCCAACTTCCGCGAAGTGCCGGTGGCTTAGCGGACACCCAAGTTCTCAGCAGGAATTGAACGGGGCTCGGCCATCATGGCCGGGCCCCTTTTCGCGTCCCATGTTGAGCCAGGTTCGTCATTCCGGCGATGACGTTGTCTGATATGGACCAGGGCGGGTCATAGACCCGCCCCTACATAACGTATTGGTCTTCAGGCAAGCCGACTTGCGGACAAAAGGTGTGTTGCACCGGCGTAGGGGCGGGTTTCAAACCCGCCCTGTGTCGGTTCAACCGAACGACATGAAACATGTCATGGGCGCGCCCCTGGATTCCGGCCTGCGCCGGAATGACGATGTTTTACCTCTGATCCGCGTCACTGATTTCCTGCCGACGCCAGCCTAGTCCACCGGCCCTCCCAGGGGTGTGGTTGGTCCCTCGCAGGAGAGGAACCGGCCGTAGCCCGGTTTCTGCTCCAGGCGGCCTTGGTTCAGCAGCACCTGGCCCCGCAGCAGGGTCATCCACGGCCTGCCGGTCACCTGCCAGCCTTCGAACAGGGTATAACCCGCGTTGCTGTGATGGTCCTTGGCGGTCACCACCCGGTCCGCGCCGGGGTCGAGGATCAACAGGTCGGCGTCGGAGCCCGCCTGAATCACGCCCTTCCGGGGGTACAGGCCGAAGATCCGCGCCGGGTTCTCCGACATCACCCTGGCCAGCCACCAGATGGGGAACCCCCGCTTCACCACGCCTTCGCTGTACATCAGCGGGACCACGGTCTCGATCCCCGGTGAGCCGAAGGGCACCGACGCCCCATCGGGGGTCACGAAGATGTTGTCCCAGCCGGGCTTCTTCAGTTCCTCCGGATGGGGCGAGTGGTCGCTGCCCACCAGGGATATCTGGCCCTGCCTCAGGCCGTTCCACAGCGCGTCCCGGTCGGGCCCGTCCGCGGGCCGGAGGGGCGGCCCGATCTTGGCCAACGGTCCGACCTTCGCCATCTCTTCGTCCGACAACAGCAGATACTGGGGGCAGGTCTCGGTCCAGACCTTCTGGCCTTGTGCCTGGGCCTGCTTGATCCGCTCCAGGCCCAGTTGGGTGCTCAGGTGCACCACGTAGGTGGGGCAGCCGGTGGCGGCGCCCATCTTGATGGCCCGGTTGATCGCCTCTTCCTCGGCCCAGTCGGGGCAGGCGGCCGGGAAGTCCTCCGGATGGGTGTGGCCCTCGGCGATGAGCTTGTTCTCCAGGTACTCGATGATGTTGCCGCTCTCGCAGTGGAGTTGCAGCACGCCGCCGCCCTTGGCCACCATGTCCATGGCGTCGCAGATGTAATCGTCGTCGCACATCCGGCCCGGCCGCTTCTTGTAGGTCATGAACATCTTGAACGACTTTACGCCCAGTTCCATGGCCTGGGGCAGGGAAGCCAGTATGCTGGGCCGGTTCTGCAGGATGAAGTGGAACCCGAAATCCACCAAGGCAGCCGTCCCCACCTCATCTTGGATGCGGCGGATGGCCTGCACTAGGGTTTCGTCCCCCTCCAGAGCGTAATTGCCGAAGGGGACCAGGGTGGTCAACCCGGCGTGGGCCGCCGCCAGAGCTCCTAGAGCATAGTCGTCGTGCCCGTCGAGATGCACGTGGGAATCGATCAGCCCCGGCAGGACGAACTTGCCCTCGGCGTCGATGTACCGGTCGGCCGGCGGAAGCAGGTGCTCCGGGCCCACGGCCGCGATCTTCTCGCCCTTGATGGCCACCGCGGCCTCAAATACCTGAGACGAGGTAACAACC
>JACZXN010000100.1:0-2391 GCA_022571575.1 Chloroflexota bacterium
CAGGTAGGCCCGGCACACCGGCGCGGTCCCCTCGGGGCGCAGGGTGATGCTGTCGCCGCCCCGGTCGTCGAAGGTGTACATCTCCTTCTCGACGATGTCGGTCCCCTCGCCCACCGACCGGATGAAAAGGTTGGAGTCTTCAAAGAGGGGGGTGTCGATGCGGCCGAAGCCGAACCGGGCGGCTACATCCACGGCTTTGGACTCGATATACCGCCAGTATTTCTGCTCTTCAGGGAGGTGGTCCGCCGTGCCGCGGGGCGCTTGAAACAAAGTTATTCGTGACTCCGAAATCGACTATTCAGGGGATTATTATAGGCTGATATCGTCCTGTATGGAATCGGACGAGGGTCCCCATCCGGAGATAAACGGACCGGGCCGGTAGCTCGCCCAGACAGCCGCCCACTCCTCCGAAACACCCCACCGCGATTCTCATCGCCTACCTCGCGGGCCTAGTCCGCCTCTGGATGCCCGTCTTTGTGGGGCAGCAGCACCGAATACAGGAAACTGTGCACCGGAGTCGGCACTCCAACCTGCCGGCCCAACCGGACCACCGCGCCGGAAAGGGCGTCCAACTCGGTGGGCCGGCCGTTCTCGTAGTCGGCGTGCATCGAGTTTTGGAAATCGGGGAAGCCCTCGATGAACTCCAAGGATTCCTGGACCAGGCCGTCGGCAAGATTGATATCCTTGGTCCGGCCCAGGGTGAACGCTTCTTCCATGGCCTCGCAGAACATCTTCCGGGCATCGGGAGATTGAAGCAGTTCCTTGATCCGCGTCCGGGCGGCGCTGGCCATCCCCGACACGGCGCTCAGCAGGATGAATTTTCGCCAGAGCACCTGCATCGGGTCGGGGGAGATCTCCGTTTCGATTCCCGCGTCTCGGAACATGGTGCGGATATCCAAGGCGCGGAGGCTTTCGGTGTCGTCGATCTCGCCAAAAGATATTCGGATGTCGCCGGTTACGGATATGACCCCAGGAGCCTCGATCCGAGAAGACGCCCAAAAGGCCCCGGGGAGGATATTCTGGGACCCCAGGACCGCGCCCAGTTGTTCGTGGCTTTCCACCCCGTTTTGCAGAGTGAGGACTGAGGTCTCTTGCCCCATCAAGGGCCTGAGGGTCGAGATGGTGTGGCGGTTTTGGTGGGTCTTGACGGTGAACAGCACCAGGTCAACGGGTCCGACCTGGACCGGGTCGTCGGTGGCTTTCACCTCGACCACAAATTCACCGCCGGAGTGGACCACTTTCAGTCCGTTGGCCCGGATGGCCTCCAGATGCTCGCCCCGTGCGATGAGCGACACGTCATTGCCCGCCTTGGTCAAGAGTCCGCCAAGGCACCCGCCCACGCTGCCCGCTCCCATGACCGCTATCCGCATAGGCCTCCCAGGTCGCCTTTCTTGAATGTCCCACGCTTCTGCATCCGTCTAACGATCCTCTGGAGGACCGTCTATGTGGGGGAGCAAAAGTGTATATAGCATGTCGAATACTGGGGTCGGCACGTTTACTTTGCGGCCGATCCGGCCCACCGACCCTACGATCGCTTCCAGTTCCAGGGGCCGCCCGGCTTCCAGGTCAGCTTGCATCGAACCGCGCGCCCCCAGGGGCCGCGCAGCGATTAGGTCCATCGCTCCCTGGACGTCTTCCTGCCCCAGATGGACTCCGTGTGCGGTCGCAACGTTGGCCACTTCTTGGATGGCGGACCTGAACAGCGCTGAACCTTCAGGATACTCCATAAGGTCTCTGGGGCTGAGCCTGGCCGCGCTGGCCATGCCATTCGCCGGTGAGTTGTAAAGAAGTTTTGACCAAAGGACTTTGGAGATGTCGCCGGAAAGTTCGGCGTCGATGTCTGCCTCGCGGAAGGCCGCTTGGACCGCCACGGCCCGCTGGCTCCGGTCACCGTTGGACTCGCCAAAGACGACGCGCGGGACGGGGGATAGTTGCTTGATCACACCGGGTGAAAAGACATTGCTAAGCACGTAGGCGGAGCCTGGCAGCACCCGCTCAGCGCCGTGAACTTGCCCCAACTCATCAGCGCTCTCCACTCCGTTCTGGATCGTGAGCACCGTGGTTTCCTCCCCGATCAGTGGCTTGATCAGGGGGATCGCCTTGGAATTTTGGTGCGATTTCACGGAGAAGATGACCAGGTCCACGGGGCCTATCTTGGATGGGTCGCCGGTGGCTTTGACATCCACCGTAAAGTCACCTTCCGGCTGGACCAATTGGAGTCCTTTCTCCTTTATCGCCGCGAGGTGGGCCCCCCGGGCGATCAGCGTAACGTCATTTCCGGCACGGGCCAGCAGCGCCCCGTAACAGCCGCCGATGCCGCCCGCGCCCATGACCGCTATCTTCATAAGTCTCCCACCATTAGGCAGCGCACGTTAGACGACTCCGTCCAAC
>JACZXN010000100.1:2401-6625 GCA_022571575.1 Chloroflexota bacterium
CAGCACCAGGTCAACGGGTCCGACCTGGACCGGGTCGTCGGTGGCTTTCACCTCGACCACAAATTCACCGCCGGAGTGGACCACTTTCAGCCCGTTGGCCCGGATGGCCTCCAGATGCTCGCCCCGTGCGATGAGCGACACGTCATTGCCCGCCTTGGTCAAGAGTCCGCCAAGGCACCCGCCCACGCTGCCCGCTCCCATGACCGCTATCCGCATATGCACCTCAAACCGGGCATGTTAAACCACGCCGTCCAACTGCATCCGCCGCAGCTCTTCCGGGCTCACGCCGCCGATGGAGCAGAGTATCTCCTCGTTGTTGGCCCCCAAGAGGGGCGGCTCGTTGTTGGGCGTTTCGGCCCCGCCGGCGAACTTGATGGGCGTGTTGACCGTCCTGAAGATGCCGCCCAGATTGTTGCCGCCGTTGATGAACATTCCCCGGGCCTCCAGGTGGGGGCACCGGTCCAGGTCGGCCTGGTCTTGCACCATCCCCATGGAGTAGCCGATCTCGATGAGCTTACGGGTCACATCGGCCTTGGTCCGCTCCGACGTCCAACCCTCGAGGGCCGGGACGTAGTGGCTCAGGTAGAAATCGCCGCTGATCCCCAGGCCCAGGTACCGCTCGTCCTCGATGAGGTCCTCCCGGCCGATCAGCCGCCAAAGGTTCTTCCATTTCTCGGGTCCGCCGGCCCCGGCCAGCACCACGTAGCCGTCCTTGGCCTTGAGGGCCAGTTGGGCGCTGAGCATGTTGCCCCGGTCCCGGCCCGCCACGGCGCCCGTGGCCTGATAGAAGGGCATGGTGCTGGTGGTGTGGGCCACCATGCAGTCGTACATCGACATGTCGATGAAGGCCCCTTGGCCCGTGCGGTGACGGGACTCCAGCGCCATCATGATTCCCAGGGCCGTCCAAACTCCGGGCACCGAGTCTCCGATGTTGTCGCCCACCATCTGGGGGCCCCCGTCGGGCTCCCCGGTGACGGCCATCCAGCCGCCCATCCCCTGGACGCAGGGGTTGTTGGCCGGCCAGTCCGAGTATGGGCCTGGGGCCGGTCCTTCGGGGTCGCCGTAGCCGGTGAGGCTGGTGTAGATCAGCTCGGGATTCAGTTCTTTGAGCACGTCGTATCCCAGGCCGAGACGCCGCAGGGCCCCCGGTCCCCAGTTGTCCAGGAGGATGTCCGACTCTTTAACCATCCGCTCGAACGCTGTCTTGCAACGGGGGTCGCGGAGGTCCAGGGTGATGCTTTTCTTGTTGCGGTTGAGGCCCAGGTACCGGGCGCTCACCCTTTGGCCGTCCTCGCCTTCGATGAAGGGGCCGTTGGCGCGGCCGCGCTCGCCGGCGCCGGGACGCTCGATCTTGATGACCTCCGCGCCCATGTCGGCCAGGATCATCGAGCAAAAAGGCCCCGCCACGATGTGGGTGACGTCCATGACCCTGATTCCGTCAAGGGGGAGGGATGGGGAGCCTGATCCGGTGGTCATTCCCTAGCTTCCCGCCGGGTCTTCGGACGCGTACTCGGAAAAGTCCAGGCCCAGGCCCTGCTCGCGAAAGCGCTTGCCATTCTGAACGTACCTGGCGGTGGGGTCCTTCAGCCGTTCGGCCTGCTTCTCGGAGAGCGGCCGGACCTTGCCGGGGACGCCGATGACCAGGGAGTTGTCCGGCACCTTGCCCCGGACTATGGCCCCCGCGCCGATGAACACGTGGTTGCCGACGTCGGTGTCTTCCAGGAGAACGGCATTCACGCCGATCAGCACGTTGCTGCCGACCTTGCCGCCGTGGACCACCGCGCCGTGGGTCAATAGCACGTTGTCGCCCAGTTCCAGGTGGTCGTCGGTGTGGAGCACGGCGTTGTCCTGGATGGAGCAGTTCTTGCCGATGATGATGTCGCCGTAGTCGGCCCGGATCACCGCGCCGGGCCAAACACTAGTTCCCTCCCCAATGACCACGTCGCCGACGACGTAGGCCGCTTCGCTGATGAAGGCGGACGGGTGTATCCGGGGGCTTTTTCCATCTAATGGGCGGATCAAGGTGTTCCTCCAACAAATGCAGACAGGTTTATGTAACGAGACAGTTTTGAGGAATCTCCAGCCGGGTCGTTTTACCAATGGCGGGCCTATGGCGTGTAAAGCTCAAGACCGGAGACGGGGTAAGAATACACTCCTATGTCGAGAACCGCCACTTTTCGTGCCTGAAACCGGCTAATTCGGGCACGCGGGCTAGAGCCCGAACACGCTGGTCAGCCAATCGGCCCCGGCGGTGCAGGCGTAGGCGAAGATCAGGAACTTCGCAACCTTGCCAACCCAGACCACCGCCAAGAAACCCCAGATCGGATACCGGAGCGCCCCGGCGGCGATGCCCACGACGTCAAAGATAGGGTTGGGCACCAGCGAAAAAATGAACAACAGCAACCAGCCCCGGCGGCGCATCCAGTGTTCCAGCCGCTGGTAGATGCGGCTCCGGGCCAATACGTCGCGGCCGGTGTAGCCCAGGTAGTAGCCGCTAAGTTCCCCGGCCGATTCGGCGGTACCGGCGATTATGCCAATCAAGAAGGGGTTCAGAAAGATGGCGGTGGCGCAGGCGGTCGCCAAGGCCGGCACAGGGATCAATAATCCGGCGCTGGCTACCAGCGCGCTCAGAGCGACCGCGCCGTAGCCTATCTGGCTTGCGCCGAAATGATCACGCAGCAGTAGTGCGGAGACGATAGCTGCGATGACCGCTACGAAAATGCCCAGCCGAACCAAGTTCTGACGTTTGCGCCAGTCCACCTGGCTCAGGCGCTGTATCAAGGTTCCTGTTGAGGGGTCTGAACGGGGCTATCCCCCAGAAAACTGATCAGCATGGGGTTGAACAGGTCCGGTTTCTCCATCTGGGGCCAGTGGCCGCACTCGGGGATGACCTCGACGATGCTTTGGGGCAGTTCCAGCCGGACGCTCTCGGCGTGGGCCACCGGGATGATCCTGTCTTCGGCGCCCCAGACGGTCATCAATGGCACGTTAGAGCTTTTCAGACGCTCCATGATGTAGCCCTCTTTGCGCACTCCCCGCAGGTTGATGCTGGAACGTATTCCGCGCAGCACGGCCTCGCGGGCGCCGGGGAGCAGTTTCATGCGGTTCATCTCGGGAAGAAGTTCATCAAAGACGGCGGGCGGCCGGTGGAACAGGAGCTTGGTGAGTCCCATCTGATTGTTCAGCCAGGGCTGGTAAACCAGGTTGCCCAGCAATGGGACCGATATGGCCCGGAGTAGCCAGGACACCCTCCGCCCGAACCCACCCGAGCAAACCAGCGCCATCTTCTCAACCATATCCGGGTGTTCCAACGCGAACAACCCGGCGATGAGCCCGCCGGCCGAGTTGCCCACGAGAGAGAATCTCTCAACTTGCAGTTCTTGGGCGAAGTCATACACGAATTCGGCCGCCGAGACCGGGTCGTATTCCAGGTGGCCGGGCTTGTCCGATTCGCCGGAACCCGGCAGGTCCGGAGCGATCACCCGGTACCCGGCGTCGGCCAGGGCATCGACGTTGCAATACCAGCTCAGGAGGGAATCGGCCAGGCCATGGAGCAGCAGCACCACAGGGCTCCCTCCGGCCTCCCCAGTATCGATATAGCGGACATTCAACCCCCAGACGCTGATTCTTTTGTATTCCGCTCGTTGCATCGGTTCCTGGCTAGGTTTGCACTCGGTTCATTAAACTAATGAGGCTTTCACCCGCTCATCCTGAGCCTGTCGAAGGACTTTCGGCGCCAGCGATAGTCTCGTTCGAGGGGTTGCCCTCACCCTAACCCTCTCCTCCTTCAGCGGAAGGACGAGAGAGGGGATTTTGTTTTGAGGCAGGCTCCAACCTAGTTGGTCGACGCCACCGCTTCGTCCGTTGCCGGCTCGGTCTCCGCGGTTTCCGGCGCCGAAGGAGCCACCTTGGTCAGCGTCAGGGCGTCCGCCCCGGCGTCCACTAGGATGTGGTCGCCCGAGGTGAATTCCCCGGACAAAATGCCCTTGGACATGGGGTTCTCCAAGGAACGGGTAATCGCACGGCGGAGCGGCCTTGCTCCGTAGACCGGGTCGTAGCCTTCCCGGCCCAGCCAGAGGTTGGCGTCGGCGGTTAATTCAAAGGTGATCCCCCGCTCCTCAAGGCGGCCCTGGACGTCCTTGATCATCAGGCCCACGACCTGGACTATCTGCTCCTGAGTCAGCGGATGGAAGATGATCGTCTCGTCGATCCGGTTGAGGAACT